>CAJOKM010000043.1 GCA_905235205.1 uncultured Clostridia bacterium
TTTTTTATTCACACAAATATTATACCACATAGCAAAGACTCCCGGAACTTTTCCCGAGAGTCTTGCTATTTCTTATTGGGACTTTTTTAACAGCCCCTTATTTCCCGGTAAGCGCACGGCAGAAAGCGACGGCCGCGGATGTAAATCTGTACGCGGAACAAACGCCGTTATGCGACGTCCGTCAGCTTCAGATCTTTCACTTTTCGCAAAACGATCACGTTGATGACTGCCGTAAACAGGATCGTGATCGCCGCGCCGATCAGCCACGCGACGACGCTGACGCTGCGATCAAACTGCACAAACGGCTGTTCCAGTGCGCGCACGATACGATACCCGATCGCCGAGCCCAGTAGAATTCCCAACAGAATTCCCAGAACGGTGGTAACGACCGTCTCACGCGCAACATAGGAAATGGTTTCGCCGACCGTAAAGCCGTTGATGCGCATGATCGTCAGCTCGCGTTTCTTCTGCATGACATAGATATTGGTAAGATTCATCAGCACTACGCCCGCCATGACCGCCGCCATAAAGATGAACAACAGCACGACGGCATCCATTACGGCGGTCGCCGCCTTAAACAGGCTCCGGAATCCGTCAGAGGAACGATACTGTTCGTAACCCTCAACGTTGTGAAGCAGATCGAACAGCGCATCCTCCGTGGTCCCGTTCAGCCGCACAAGGAACGCGTTCGGCTCGCTGTCTTTTGCGAACAGAGTCCGATAGCATCCGCTGCTCATAATCACCGTGCGGTTCATATAGTTGTTGAAGATGCCCGCAACGGCGACCTGCGCGGTTTCGGTACCGTTCATCGTGATCTCAAACGAATCGCCCGGCTTAAGGCGATACACTTCGGAAAACCGCTTGGGGATATAGATTCCTTCATCCGAAAGCGGAAGCGGCCTGTCGGTCTTCGGATCATCCATCCGATGCATCGATGCGATCTGGCCGAGGTCGCCGCAGTACAACTCCTGAATCTCCAGATCCCGGATGCGAACGGAAACATAGGAATGTGTGATCGGATACGCCTCGATGTTCGCCTTGTCGAGGATCTTCCCTATGGTTTCGGCGGCGTTTTCGTTTGCGCCCGAATCGAACAGCACCATGCCGTCGTACTGAACGACGTTGTTGAACTGATGCAAAACGGCTCCGTTTACGGCGCGGCGCAATGTGAATCCGATCACAACGAGTGCGCAGCAGCCGGCAACGCTTACGATGGTGACAAGGACACGTTTGAAGTCCGTTTTCATGTTCAGAAGAATCAGTCGCGAATACAGCGACAGCACGGGCTTTCGTGTCTTCGCGGACTTTCTCCTGCCCTCCGGAACCGCCTGCTGCATCAGACGGATCGCCGGCGTTTTCAGCAGCCTTGCGCAGGCAAACCAGACGGCTCCCAGCGTGAGGAGAATGCCCGCTGCCGCAACAATGATCGTCGGAGCGGCAACCACGGTCGGCTTACGGATATCGACATTATAATAAATCTGATACCCGTTCAGGATAAACCTTTCCACCCAGAGTCGAGCCAGGAGCATGCCCAAAATCGCGCCGAACACGGTCGCGGAAACGCCGAACAGCAGATACTTTGCAAAGATTTCCCGTTTATAGAAACCGAGCGCCTTCGTCGTGCCGACCAGCGTGCGCTGTTCGTCGATCATTTTGCTGACAGTCGCGTAAATGACCAGCGCACCGACCAGCACAAACAGCATCGAAAACGTCATCTCAAGGCTTTTCAGGTTTTCGCCCGACGAACCGAGCTGCACGAAGCTCGAATTGCCGTACGTGTCAAGCAGAATCCATTTGCACGGTCCGAGCGTCTCCAACCGTTCGACGGCCTCCGCGAGTTTCGCCTCGCCGGTTTCGTACTGTTCAAGCCCGAGCGCGTACTCCTGTTCGCCCGTCTGAAGTCTTTGTCGGTTTGTTTCGATTATTTCGCGCGCTTTTTCAAGTTCCTCGACGCCCTGATCGTACTGCTGCTCACCGTCCCGGTATTCCCTGAGTCCGTCCTCGTATTCCTGAAGTCCCGCGGCGTAAGTGTCCTCACCGTCAAGGTACTGTTTCAGTCCCTCCTCATACTTTTTAAGCGAATCCTTATACTTTGCAAGTCCCTCAAGGTACTCCCTGTGGCCTCTGTCCCAGCGTCGGCAGGCGTCCGCAAGTTTTCCGTACTCGTCCTCATACCCGCCGGCCGCTGAAACCACGCGTTCCGCAATCATCGCTCGTGCTGCGTCCGGATCGTACTCCCCTTCGCCCCCCAGCGTTTCAAACGCATTTCGCAGAAGCGAATCGGGGATGTCAGACGCGGAGATGATCTCCGTAACGTTTTCGGCAAGAGACCGGTTCAGATCAATCTTGTAATCGCCCGCGATCCGGAAGACGCTCGCGCTGTAGGCGGAGCTGTCCGGATTCAGGGTCTGCCGCGAGACCCAATCGATGATGCCGTCCGTGTCCTGCCCGATCGCCTGTTCGATCGAGCTGCGGATCTTGTCACGGATTTTTTCCTTGCCGTCCTCGATCTTCTTCCAGCCGTCGATCAGTTCCTGCTTTCCCCTCTCCAGCTCCTCGCGCCCCACGTCGAGCTCCGCGGCGGCGCCTTCGAGCTGCTCCTTAATACGATCCAGCTGTTCGCGTGAAACGTTCAGTTTCAGTGCGCCTTCTTCGAGTATCTTTTTCGCCTGTTCCAGTTTTTCTTGGGTCTCTTTGAGCAGGTTCTCTCCGCTGCGTGCGCTTGCTTCGCCCGCCTCGAGCGCCTTTTTCCCGTCGTCGAGCTCAGCGCGCGCGGCGGTCAGCTCCGTCTTCGCTTCCTCAAGCTTTCCCCGGTTCTCGTCGATCTGCTTCTGCGCGTGCGTTTTGATCTTCGCTTCCTGGATCGAAAAGCGCGTCGCGCCGAATTCCTCGATGCCCTGAAGCGTCAGGTTCACCGTTTTCCGGTACGACGGATCGAAGCGTGCCGCGTTTTCCGCGCGGTCTAAGAGAATCTCCGCCCTCATGCAGCAATGATCGATCGCGTCCATGTCGAACGCGTCGTGCGTGACCATGATATAGAGCGTGTCGGGCACGCTGCCGCAGATATGATCCGGATGCACGACCAGTCCGGTGATCCGGAACATCGCGTCGCGAAGGTATTCCGCTCTCTCGCCCTTTGCATTCAGCAGCGAAACGGTATCGCCCGTTTTCCAGCCCATCTGTTCGGCCAGACTCCGCTCGACCGCGCATTCGTCCGCGTATTCGGGCAGGCGCCCCTCAAGCAGCACGGGCAGGTTGATCCGCTCCGTAAGAGAAACGATGGTCGCATCCTTGCGCATGTCGCCTGACGAGACCTTGGCGCTCGTTGAGAACACACCCTCCACGTCACGCACGCCTTCCATGCTGCGAATGCCCTCAAGATCCTCCTCCGAAAAGAGCAGCGTGGAGATCGCCTCCACATCGCGGAAGTTTCGGCTGTTATAAAACTCGGAACCGTTTTTGCGGATCGCGGCGGCGGCGTAATCGATGCCGAGAAACATCGTGACGCCCAAAAGCGCGATCACGACGATCGACAGAAACGAAATGATTTGTTTTTTGATGTTTCGCAGCGCGTCCAGAATTTGCGTCTTTTTCATGGCAGCTTACCAGACCAGCTCCTCCGCGTGCAGCGGATGCAGGTTTTTCTTGATGCTGGCGATCCTGCCGCTGCGCACCTTGACGACGCGATCCGCCATTTTGGCGATTTCGCCGTTGTGCGTGACCATCATCACCGTCGCTCCCTGATTGCGGACGATATCCTCAACAACCGACAGGACCTCTATGCTGGTGGTATAGTCCAGCGCCGCGGTCGGCTCGTCGGCAAGGATCAGTTTCGGACGCTTTACGATCGCGCGCGCAATGGACACGCGCTGCTGCTGCCCGCCGGACATCTGTCCGGGATAATTGTTTGAGCGTTCGGAAAGCTTGACCTTTTCGATCGCTTCTTCCGCAGGCATGGGATCCTTAACGAGTTCGGCGATGAACTGCACGTTTTCAAGCGCCGTCAGGTTCGGCATCAGGTTATACGCCTGAAAGATAAAGCCGATATACTCGCGCCGGAACGCGGTCAGCTCCGCATCGGTCGGATGCGAAAAGTCCTTTCCCTCGACCGTCAGGGTCCCGTCGGTCAAAAAATCCATGCCGCCTACGATATTCATCATCGTCGACTTGCCGCAGCCCGACTCGCCGAGCACGACAACGAACTCGTTTTTATAGATATCGAGATTAATCCCTTTTAAGACCCTCAGAACGCCGTCGCCGGAGGGAAACTCCTTGGTGACGTTCCGAAGCGACGCGAGAACCTCTTTCTGCTCCCCGAGATCGACGATCAGCCCCTTCTCGTCAATGGTGATCGCCGCAAGCGCCGCCATGCGTTCGCACAGTTGCAGTTCCTCCGCGTCATACAGCGTGCCGTCTTTCTTGTTGACAATCTGCACGCAGCCGATCACGTCATGCAGGTTGTTCAGCGGCACACAGATCATGGTCTTGGTCACAAGTCCGTTGTCATCGAATACCGAACCGTCAAACCGCGAATCGCTTGCTGCGTCCTCAACGATCACGGATTTCCCTGTTTGGGTGACGACGCCCTCGATTCCGAGTCCGTTCTCGACCGTGATATTGGAAAGATCGGCGGGACCGATATGAAACATCGGACTCAGCCGATCCGTATTCGGATCCAGCAGCCAGATTGCGCCCGCCTCGCTGTTCAGTGTTCTGACAATGATCTCAAGGCTTCCCGACAAGGCATCGTCCAGGCTGTCCACCTCGAGCAGCTGTTCCATGATCTGCCATGTTGCCTTTGTAAAACGCTTTGTTTCCCCCATATATTTGCTCCTCTGCATCTGAAACAGACGCCGCGGTGTACGCGGCGCCGGAACCGGTTTACTCGATCGTCAGAATATCGGAAAATCCGGTGACCTCAAAGATCTCCATGATGATCTCGTTTGCATGCAGTACTTTCATACTGCCCTGCCGGTTCATCGTCTTCTGTGCCGAAAGCAGCACGCGAAGCCCCGCCGAGGAGATATACTCAAGATGCTCAAGATCGAACGTAAGCTCCTCAACGCCCTCGAGCGCACTGTTCAGCGCGGTCTCGAGTTCCGGCGCGGTCATGGTATCCAGACGCCCTTCCAATGCAACGGTCAACGCGCTGCCGTTCTTATTTTGTTGAATATTCATGCTCTGTCTCCCTTCAGAATGTTTTTTCGATTACCATTTCAACGGTGTTTTTGCGGATAAAGATCTTGACGTCATCGGCGAGCTTCGCCGTAATGGATTTCTCCAGTTCGTCCCATTTTTCCGTTTCTTCCTCCCTGTGATCCGAAACGGCGTCGCGGTACGCGCGCAGCGACCAGCCGTACAGCATGGCGTTCGGCGTCATATCCATCGACGCATCATACCCGATGACATCCACATACGAGTATCCGTACTCCGCCGCCATGATCCCTTCGTTGTTCGCTTCGCAAAACCGTGTGAAAACGTCCTTGACGCGTTCCATAAAGCCCTTCGCCGCGGCGTTCTTGCCGGACGTGGACGTTTTGATCAGCGCCTCGCGCATTTCGGGATTCATCTGCGCGTTTGCGGTCAGATGCAGTGAAAAAGCCGGCCCCTCCGACTCGACCCAATACTTCAGCGGCGTGTCGCCCACGATCGTTTTGAGCATGCCGGTCATCTCCTCCGCAAGCAGGCGCAGCCGCAGCGTCTGTTTCGGATTCAGACCGCGAAACGCGGCGGCCTTTTCCGTCTCCGCAAGCGCTTCCGGGATTCCCTCTCCCGTCGGGTGGATGATAATGACGTCCGTTTTCATTTCGTTGTCCTTTCCCGCCGTCCGTACTCGGAAACGTCCGGCGCTTCCTCTGAATAATCAAAAGATGATTTATTATATCATCCTGCCCGCAAAAGCGCAATATTCCGCATACCGGCTTTCTCCCAAATTTAAAAAAATACTGATGTTTTTCGGCACGATCCGTGGTATAATCAAAATATGAACTGTCCGAACGAATACCGATCCGAAAAGGAGCCGATAAAAATGCCGACGACGGAACACCCGATCAGCCCGGATAACGGCGCGAATATGCTTGAAATCGAAGCAACGGCGGAAAATCTTGCCGCGGTGCAGTCCTTTGTGGAAGCGCGGCTGACCGACACCGCCTGCCCGCAAAAAGCGCGCATGCAGATCGAACTTGCAGTGGAAGAGATCTTCATCAACATCGCAAGCTACGCCTACGCGCCCGATACCGGAACGGCGACGGTCCTCGTCTCGTTCCCCGACGATCCGCCCTCGGTTACGGTGACGTTTTTCGATCGCGGGATTCCCTACGATCCGCTCAAAAAACAGGATCCGGATATCACGCTCTGCGCGCAGGAGCGCCGCATCGGCGGACTCGGCGTGTTCCTGACAAAAAAGCTCATGGATGACGTTTCTTACGAATACCGCGACGGACAGAATGTCCTGACGCTAAAAAAACGGTTCTGACGGGAGGTCCCTTTGGCAACACTGCCTGTCATTGATCTGCATATGCACACCTCGGTCTCCGACGGCACCGATTCGCCTTCGGAGCTGCTTTCGCGTGTGCGCGAAGCCAGGATCGACGTGTTTTCCGTTACCGATCACGACGCGACTGCGGGCTGCGAGCAAATCGGATCGATGCTTCGATCCGGGGACCCGCGGTTTCTGTTCGGCGTGGAGTTTTCCTGCAAGGACGAGCACGGGAAATATCATATTCTCGGCTACGGGTACGACCCGAACGCCGAAGCCATCCGTTCGATTGTGAAAACCGGTCACGCAAACCGCATGAAGAAGCTGGGACTCCGGCTGCGGCTTTTGCGTGATGCGTACGGGATTCACTTTCCGGACGCAGAAACAGACGCGCTCTATGCCTGCAGCAATCCGGGCAAACCGCATCTTGCAAACCTGATGGTGCGATACGGCTATGCCGGTTCCGTGCGGGAAGCGTTTTCCAACGTGCTCAACCGCCTGCACGTCTCCGACGACTATACCCGGCCCGAGGATGCGATCAGAGCCGTCCTTGCCTCAAACGGCATTCCGGTGCTCGCACATCCGTGTTACGGAGACGGCGATCAGCTCATTCTCGGGGATGAACTGAAAAAACGCGTTGAGCGGCTTTGCGAATTCGGTCTTGAAGGACTGGAATGCTTCTATTCGGGATTCACGAACGTCCTGCAAAGCGAAACGCTTGCGCTTGCGGACGCGTACGGACTGTACGTTACGGCGGGCAGCGATTATCACGGAACAAACAAGCTGATTGCGCTCGCGGATACGGGGCTTTCCGAAGGCAAGCGGTTTCCGAAGGGATTAGAGCGGTTTTTAGCCGACGCGTTTTCGCGCAATTCGAAACCCGTCGATTATTATTTTGATTAAGGAGACACGAAAATGAACGATCAATTCGAGAACGGCATCCTGACCGTATGGCTTCCGGAGCGCATCGATTCCGGTTGTGCGGCGTCCGTAGAAGCGGAGCTGTCTGCGATTCGCGCAAAACATCCGTCCGACGCGGTTATCCTGGACTGCGCGTCCTTGGAATACATCTCGAGCGCAGGCCTTCGCGTGATCCTGCGCACCAAAAAAGCGGTCCCCGATACCAAGCTGATCAACGTCGGCGATTCGGCGTATGACATTCTGGAAATGACCGGCTTTACCGAAATGATGGAGATCCAACGCGCATATCGCGTCATCTCGGTCGACGGCTGCGAAGTCATCGGCGAGGGCGCGAACGGCAGGGTCTACCGGATCGGGCAGGACACGGTTGTCAAGGTCTACCGGCACGCGGACGCGCTGCCGGAGATCCATCGCGAACGCGAACTGGCACGCACGGCGTTCATTCTCGGCGTGCCGACCGCGATCCCCTATCTTGTCGTGCGGATCGAAGGCGGCGGCTACGGTTCGGTGTTCGAACTGCTGAACGCGACAAGCTTTGCAAAGCTTCTGATTCGCGGAGAAAAGCCTATCGATGAGATCGCCGAGATGAGTATCGAGCTTTTGAAAACCATCCACGGAATCGAAGTCAAGCCGGACTCCATGCCGTCCATGCGCCAAACTGCACTCGGCTGGGCGGATTATCTTAAAGGACATCTCCCGTACGATCTGTTCAAAAAGCTGCGCGCGCTGATCGAAGCCGTGCCGGAGGATACTCACATGCTGCACGGCGACTATCACCTCAAAAACATCACGCGCCAGGGCGATGAGAATCTGGTCCTCGATATGGACACGCTCTGTCACGGACATCCCATCTTTGAGCTGGCGTCGATGTATAACGCATACTGCGGGTTCTCCGAACTGGACTACGACGCAGTCAAGCGGTTCCTCGGAATCGACCGCGAAACCTCGCTGGCGTTCTGGCGCAAGTCTCTTCAGCTGTATCTGAACACTGCCGATGAAGACACGCTCCGCGCGGTGGAGGACAAAGCAAAGATCATCGGATATGTCCGGCTGCTTCGCCGCAGTTTGCGCAGGAACGGGCTTGATACCGAAGAGGGCAGGCAGCAGATCGCCTGCTATAAGGCGCACCTCATAGAACTCCTGCCGCGGGTGGACAGTTTGGTGTTCTGATCCGATCAAAAAGCAGACACGGAAACGTGTCTGCTTTTGTTTTGTCCGTTTCGACTAACCCGCGTCCTCTTTCAGTTCCACGCACAGCATCGTCAGATCGTCGAACTGCGGCGCGTCTCCGACGAACGCATTGACGCGCTCATGCACGCCGTTTAAGATCTCCTCCGGCGTGCGTTCTTTGTTCGCGTTCAGCGCGTCAAGCATGCGCTCCATGCCGAACATGCCGTTTTGCGCGTCCGTCGCCTCCGGCACGCCGTCGGTGTACAGAAACAGCTTGTCGCCCGGCCCCAGCTTGAGCTCGAAGTCCCGATACCGAACGCCTTCCATGCCGCCGATCACGAACCCGTGTTTCGTTTTGAACAGCTCGAACGCGCCGTTTTTGCGGTAAACCGCCGCGTCGTCGTGTCCCGCGTTTGCGGCGACGACCTTGCCGGTGGACAGTTCCAGGATACCGAGCCACAGCGTGACGAACATGTCCGCCTGGTTGTGCTCGCAGATGTTCTGATTGACGAACGTGAGGATCTCGCCGGGCGTGCCGCCCATCAGCGCACGGTCGGAGATCAGAATGTTGGTGACCATCATAAACAGGGCCGCCGGAATCCCCTTGCCGGACACGTCGCCGATCACAAACATCAGGCGGTCGTCGTCGATCAGGAAAAAGTTGTAGAAATCGCCGCCGACCTCCTTTGCGGGCGTCATCGAAGCATAAATGTCGAAATCGTCGCGGTCCGGGAACGGCGGAAAGATGTTCGGGACCGAATTATCCTGGATCGTGCGGGCAAGCGACAGCTCCGCGCCGATGCGCTCCTTTTCCGCCGTGACCGCGGTCAGGTTCCCGATATAGTTCACCATATCCGCTTCCATCGTATCGATGGAGCTTGCGAGGTTTGCGATCTCACGGATCCCGCTGATTCTTCCGATCGGTTCGGCCTGCGTGTTTTCCTTTGCAAAGCGCGCCGCCTCGTCCGACATCTTTCGGATCGGCTTTACAAACTGCCTGCGGATATAGATCGCGGCAAACACGCCCGTGAGAATGCACAACAGGACGGTCCACACGGCAATGTTCACAAGATACGGGCGGCGCGCGTCGTTGAGCTCGCGCATCGGACGCTGTACGCAAAGGATCGCATTCGTCTCGCCGTCCGCGCCCTTGACCGGCACCATCGTCGTGATATGCGGATGCTGTCCGTCCGTCGTCCGGATGCGGTACACGGTTTCGAACAGAGCGGTCTGCTCATACATCTCGCGGTACTTCCGCCGGTATTCGTCGTTTGTCGTGTCGCGCTTATGACCGAGCTCCCATGCCGTGTACGATGAGTCGTCCACCGTGTTGTCCACAGCGTTGAAGATCGAAACAAACCTGCCGTAATCACTCGTATCCACCCGGATCACGTAAACCAGCGACACGCTCATCTTTTTGCAGTAGGCATCCAGATATATCCGCGTCTGCTGATACTCCTCCGTTTCCTCGCCGTTCAGGTACGCGGCGAGGTGATCGCCGTTGATCAGCGTGGTCGCCGTGTCCGCCATATGATATGTGGTCGTCGCGTATTCCTCTTTGAACGCATTGGTAAAGAGCACCGCGCCGATCGTACTGACGACCGCGCCGAACACGACCAGCGCGAGCACGATCACGCCGATGATGCTGAATGCGATGCCGGGACGCTTTTTTTGACTTCTCTTCATTCTGATACGCTCACATCTCCGTGTTATAGACAATCGGAATTACCGTTTCAGATACGCGGACGAGACCGGAAACGCAAAGTAGGTATCCGGATACGGCTCATCCCTGAGCATGAAATGCCACCATTCACACGCGAGCGGCAGAAACCCGTTTCGCACCATTGCCTTTCGGAGGAGCATGCGGTTCTCGTACTGCTCCTCCGTCACGCCCCGGTAATCCGGATGCGACGCCTCGTCGAACAGATCGAACGGACTGCCCATGTCCGCTTCCCTGCCGGTGCGCATATCCAAAAGCGTCAGATCGATCGCGCTGCCGCGGCTGTGACTCGACTGCTTTGCGATGTAGCCGTTCTGAAACAGCGACTGTTTTTCAAGCGTCGGATAGAAGTACGGCTTCATGCGCACATCCTGATCCTCGATCCCCCACAGAATGAACTGCTTCACCGCGGAGACCGGCCGGTACGCGTCGAACACCTTAAGCCGGTACCCCTGCACGAGCAGCTCATTGCTGACGGCTTTGAGCGCCCGCGCCGCTTCAACGGTCAACAGCGCGACCGGTTCCTCGTACCCGTCGATCCGTTCTCCGATAAAGTTATAGGTCGAATAGTAGCGGATCTCCTGCACGATCTGTGGTACGAACTCGCCCAGCAGCACAAACCCGCTCGGATCCATGGGGTCATGAACAGCTATATTCCTCATACGCCCTGCTTAAAGCTCGCTGTGCAGTTTCCGGAACTTCGGAGACTTGGCATCCAGAAGCGCGAAGCTCTCCTCCGACGGAATGTCGTTCATGCCGGATTCGAGATAATTGCGCAGCACGCCGGTCAGCACAAACGGACGAATGAACGCGGAATGAATGAAACTCCACATGAGGATGCCGCCGATTGCGGAGAAAACGATCGGCAGGGTCGCGGGATTCGAAAGAACCTGCGCAAGATTGCTTTCGCTGCTTGCCGCCGCCTCGGCAACCAGTTCATAGACGCCCGCGAGCGCCTGCGTCTGCGTGGACAGGATCGCGTAGAAGATCCCGGTGAACGCGCCGCCGATCAAAAGCAGCGACACCAGTCCCATGCCGAACACGCGGCCCATATTCTTTGCAAGCGTCTTGCCGTGCTTAAAGAACAGCACCGCGCCCTCGCAGGTCGCCTTAGCCGCCTTCACGTCTTTGCGATAGAATACCCAGCCGAGGCAGCAGTCGCACAGATAGGAAATCACGGTCTGGATCGTCGAGCTGACCGCGCTGCCGATCGCGCCGCCGGTATCGCCGCCGATGCTTTGACCGACCTTGGTGATGCCTCTGCCGATCTGGTTAAAGATCGCCTTGATCGCATTGGTGATCCCAAAGTATGCCGCAACGGTTCCGAAGCGTCCCCTGACGACCTTTTTGCCTTCCGCGATCACATTATCAGGCAATTCGCCCTCCGTGATGCCGCGCGTCATCATGGCGATCTGACCGGCCTTCAGCACGTAGGATACGAACCTTGAGATCAGCGCCGCGGCAACGATGCCGACGATCGCGCCGATCGCAAGCCCGATCAGTCCGTTTTCGATCATCTTCTCGCCCAGCATAAATCCCAGCGTACAAAGCGCAAGCAGCAGCGCCAGAGACAGTATATCCCACACAAGACGGCGCAGGGAAAACCCGATCGTTTTCCGATACAGTTGTTTGTTGTTCATTCTTTTCTCCTGTTTTATTATGATGGTACTTACCGTTTGGAAACCCGTTTTCTGCTTGACGTGATCGCGTGATTCGGACAGACCAGCACGCACAGATGACATCCGACGCACTTTTTTCCGTCCAGCACCGGTCTGCGGGCCGCGTCGAGCCGGATCGCCTGATGTCCGCCGTCACGGCAGGAGATCACGCAGCGGCCGCAGCCGATGCAGCTTTCGCGCCGGAACTTCGGGAAAATCACGGTGCCGCGCTCCAGAATGTCCGTTGTATCGCTGACGGAATCCAGTGCAAGTCCTTTCACCTGCCGCACGTTTTCGAATCCCTTTTCTTTGAGATAGTACAAAAGTCCCGACTTGAGATCGTCGATGATGCGGTATCCGTACTGCATGACCGCGGTCGTGACCTGAATGCTCCCCGCGCCGAGCAGAATGAATTCCAGCGCGTCCAGCCAGGTCTCGACCCCGCCCATGCCGGAAACATGCATGCCGGAAAGGTCCTGCGCTTGCCCGAGTTCCGCAACGAACCGCAGCGAAACCTGACGGCGCCGCCGCTGTATCCGCCGACCGCAGAGCGGCCGTGCACCGCAGGTGCGGACACATAGGTATGCGGATTGACGCCGATAACGCTTTTGATCGTATTGATCGCGGCGATCCCGTCCGCGCCGCCGCGCTTCGCCGCCTGGGCGGCGGGAATCATGCTTGCCACATTCGGCGTGAGCTTTGCGAGGATCGGCAGCTTTGTCCCACGCCGCGCCGCCGCCGTAAAGCGCTCCACAAGCTCCGGCACCTGTCCGATATCCGAGCCCAGACCTCCGTCCGCCATATTGGGGCAGGAGAAGTTTAGCTCAATCGCGTCCGCCCTGTTTTCTTCGCACAGCCGCGCAAGCTCCTCCCATTCGGCGACGTTTCTGCCCATGATCGAAGCAAGAATGAACTTGGTCGGATACGTTTCCTTCAGCCGGCGGAAAATCTCCATGTTTTCGGCAACGCTGTGATCGGAGAGCTGCTCGATATTCTTAAAGCCGACAATGCTGCCGTTGTCGCCTGTGATCGCGGAAAACCGCGGCGAAGCCTCACGGATATCGAACGCGCAGATCGTCTTGAACGCCGCGCCCGCCCAGCCTGCCTCAAACGCGCGCGCGCACATGTCATAGGTGCTTGCAACGACCGAGGAGGACAGCAGGAACGGATTCTCGAGCGGCACGCCGCACAGCTCCGTTCTCAACAGTTTCTCGTCTTTGGGCAGCGCTTCCTCGAGCAAGGGACGCACTTCATCGTGCAGTCGCGTCAGCATCGTGCGGATCGGCACCTCTCCCTCCCGTACGCAGGCCCTCTCACACGGCGCATCGCAGTTTACGCATGGATTCGCGCCCGGAAACCGGAGCGCCGCGACCTTTTCGTTGTCGAACCAGACGCTGCGCAGAATCCCCGCCGGATCGCATCTGCCGCAGGCGGCCGTACACGGCGCGTCAGCGCACAGCGCGCAGCGGATCATGTCCGAGCGCCGGATCATTCGTTCTATAAGCATTTCCTTTCCCCCTCGATTCCGATTATTGGTTTATTATATCATATACCCGTATCGTTTCCAAGCGTATTCTTGCATACCGTTTTCCCGATCCGTTCCCATGCCGCATGCAGGATCGGCAGCTCGCGCTGCGCAATCAAGCGTCCCAGTCTGGAATCCTTCCGCGCTTCATATTCGCAAACGGCGTCCTCATACCGCAGGTTCAGGACCGACAGGTGGAAGCGTTCCGCTTCGTCCTGCGTCAGATGCTTTTCCCCGAAGGAACGGACTCTGCAAAGGAAGTAGTGATTGATGTTGTGCCGGCGGATCAGGTTATAATAATCGCTGACGACGCCGATCTTTTCGCACACGTCCACCTCCGCGCCCAATTCTTCTTTGAGCTCGCGTCTGATCGCCGTAATCAGGTCCTCCCCCGGCTCGACGCCGCCGCCGGACGTTTCGATCAGCGTCGCCTTGCCGAACTCGTCGTCGCGGCGCGCGCGCACGAAATACAGGGTCCCGTCGTCGTCAAACACGATCGCGCGCACGATCTGCCGGTCGTGATCGATCCCCGTAAAGGGCCACTCCGTATCACGGAATTCAAACATGCGTTCCGGTGCGTCCGTCATTTTTGCGCTCCTTTCGGTTCGGCTCGGGAAGATCGTCCGCGATCGCCGCGATCACGCGGCGCATAAGCTCCGCTTCGTCCGGATTGAGTACCAGCAGCGCCTTCGCGCCTTCATACGGAACGTCAGTCTCGGGCGTGTCTAAGAGTTTCAGAGCGGATTCGGTCGATTTCAACAGCAGCCGGTCGTCGTAAATCCCGCCGACCGCCTTTCCGCGGTAATACAGCACATACTCGCCCATCATGCCGCGGACCGATACGTTGTCCGGCATGGCAAGCTGCTCCAGCACGTAGGCGAGGTATTCCTTTGATGACGCCATGTCTGCCTCCTGTCTGAACGGTATCCCGCGTCGGCTCTCCGGTCCGGGACCCTTTGAACAACCGGGATCGCCGGTTTTCCAAAAGAAAACCCTTTCGCGCGGAAAGGGTGATTGAGCCGAAAAAACGGAATCAGCGAATCGGATGCTCCCTAAGATGTGCTTTGATTGCCGAAAACGACGTGTCGCTGATATAGTGCTCCATCTTGCAGGCGTCGTCCGTCGCCGTCTTCTCATCCACGCCGAGCCGCATCAGGATCTCGGTCAAGATCCTGTGCCGCTCATAGATGCGCTCCGCGACCGCTCTGCCGTCGTCCGTCAGCGTGATGTGTCCAAGCGTGTCGATCCGGATATAGCCGCCGTCCTTTAAAATGCCCATGGCGCGGCTCACCGACGGCTTCGAAAACGCCATCTCCTCCGCTACGTCGATCGAGCGGACCGCCGTTTTCTTCTGCGACAGGACCAGAATCGTCTCGAGATACATTTCTCCCGATTCCAGCAACGCCATACGGACGCCTCCTTTTCTCCGAGTCTCTTAGGTATTATATCTGCTGCCGCACAAAAAAGCAAGTTTCTCAAAAAAGTCGGCTTTTCCGCTTGACATTTCAAATCCGCTGCGCTATAATGACGTCGGTGGTTAGCGATTGCTAACCAATTCTTGGCGCATGCAGTTAGTTTCTGCTAACCGCTATATGCACGCGATTCGCGTGTGCGGGCGAAGGAAGACGGAAAGGAGTGTACAGGGTATGCCGCTGATATTTGCCAACGACGGTGAGATCAACGTGATCCGAAAGATCGAAGGGACGGACGAGATTCGCCGGCATCTCAACCATCTCGGATTTGTGGTCGGCGGGACCGTTCAGATCGTTTCACGCATGGGCGGAAACGTGATCGTGAACGTCAAGGAAGCAAGAATCGCCATCGATGAAAAGATGGCGCGGAAAATACTGATATAAGGAGGATCGGACTATGACGTTGAAGGACGCGAAGATCGGCTCGACCGTAAGGGTCAGAAAGCTGACGGGCGAAGGCGCTGTGAAGCGCCGCATCATGGACATGGGCATCACCAAGGGGATCGAAGTATACATCCGCAAGGTCGCGCCTTTGGGCGACCCTGTGGAAGTGACCGTTCGCGGGTATGAGCTGTCACTGCGCAAGGCGGATGCCGAAATGGTCGAAGTCGAAGAATAACCATTCGGTCTGTCAAAAAAGTTTAACAGACCGGTTTGCAGCTCTCGCCTAAAATGCTGTGCATTTCCGGGCGGCGGAAGCTGAAAGGTATCAAATTCACCGCACATGTCGCTGAATTTGACGGATTGCAGCCTGTCTTTCCGGACAGACGCGATCGTAAACCCGCATCATGCATTTGTGCCGGAGAAAGGTGCTCCGGTTACAAGCGGCAGAAGGCAAACGCCTATTTTTTCAAATCAACGGTTAGCAGAAGCTAACATTAGAGGGAGGTTTTTATGGACATTCGCATTGCCCTGGCGGGCAACCCGAACAGCGGCAAAACGACGCTGTTCAACGCGCTGACCGGCTCGAACCAGTTTGTGGGGAACTGGCCGGGCGTCACCGTAGAAAAGAAGGAAGGCAAGCTGAAAGGTCGCTCCGACGTGATCATCACCGACCTTCCCGGTATCTATTCGCTTTCGCCGTACACTCTGGAGGAAGTTGTTGCGCGAAACTATCTGATCAATGAGCGTCCCGACGCGATTTTGAACATTGTCGACGGCACGAACCTCGAGCGCAACCTGTATCTGACGACACAGCTAATCGAACTCGGGATTCCGGTGGTCGTGGCAATCAACATGATGGACGTCGTCAAAAAGAACGGCGACAAAATTGACATTTCGGAACTCATCGACCGGATCGGCTGCAAGATTGTGGAGATTTCCGCGCTGAAGGGAACCGGCATCAAGGAAGCTGCCGAGGCTGCTATCAAGGCGGCAGGCGGCGAGCGCACCGTTCCGCAGCACACGTTCTCGGGTCCCGTCGAGCACGCGCTTGCGCACATCGAGGAAGCCGTTGTGCACGGACTTCCGGAGGAACAGCAGCGCTGGTACGCGATCAAGGTCTTTGAGCGCGACGACAAGGTGCTTGAACAACTGAACATTCCGAAGGAAACGCTTACGCATATCGAGCAGGATATCGCGGCGGCGGAAAAGGAACTGGACGATGACGCGGAGAGCATCATCACCAACGAACGCTATGTTTACATCGGCAACGTCATCAAGACGTGCTATAAGAAAAAAGGCGTGGGCAAGCTTTCCACCTCCGATAAGATCGACCGCATCGTGACAAACCGCTGGCTGGGGCTGCCGATCTTCGCGGTAGTCATGTTCCTGGTTTACTGGATCGCGATGGTCGCCGTCGGCGCGCCCGCGACCGACTGGGCAAACGACGGGCTGTTCGGCGACGGGTTCCATCTGGTCGGCATCGGCGACAGAGAAGCCGAGGAAGCGGCGGACGACTACACGGCGGCAACCAATGCGGCGGACGCGTTCGGCATTGCAATCGATCCCGAGGACGAAGCGTTCGACGGTGACGCGGTCCTTGCAGAGATGAGAGCGCTGACGCCCGCCGAATCCAGGGTTTCCTATGAGGTCATCGACGAAGAAACGCTCGAGCCGAGCGAGATCGACGTCTATTTCGACGAGGTTCCTGCGGATGCGGACGAAGACGCCACGAACGCGATGTCCTATAAAGACGCGATCGCGTATTTCGAAGAAAAAGGGTTCGACGAACCCGATCCCGCTGATTACGGCGTGTGGGTCCCCGGCGTTCCGGCGCTGATCGACAAACTGCTGCTCGACGAAAACGGCGAACCGCGCGTTGCGGACTGGCTGTACGGTCTGATTCAGGACGGCATCGTTGCCGGCGTCGGCGCGGTGCTCGGCTTTGTGCCGCAGATGCTCGTGCTGTTCCTGATGCTCGCATTCTTGGAGGCATGCGGCTACATGGCGCGTATCGCGTTCGTACTGGACCGTATCTTCCGCCGCTTCGGTTTAAGCGGCAAATCCTTTATCCCGATGCTGATCGGCGCGGGCTGCGGCATTCCGGGCATCATGGCGTCGCGTACGATCGAAAACGAGCGCGACCGCCGTATGACGATCATGACGACGACCTTCATCCCCTGCGGCGCGAAACTGCCGTTTATCGCCATGATCGCGGGCGCGATCTTCGGCGGATCCGCATGGATCTCCGTATCGGCGTATTTCATCGGCATGGCGGCAATCATCGCATCCGGCGTGATGCTGAAAAAGACAAGGATGTTCGGCGGCGATCCGGCTCCGTTCGTCATGGAGCTGCCCGCCTATCACTGGCCGACGCTTTCTAACGTGCTCCGCTCGACGTGGGAGCGCGGCTGGTCGTTCATCAAGAAGGCCGGTACGATCATCCTGTTGTCGACCATCGTGATCTGGTTCCTCTCCCGCTTCGGCGTCAATCCCGAAACGCATGCGTTCGGTATGCTGGCCGATGACGCGATTGAGTTCTCGATCCTCGGCACGGTCGGCAGATATGTGCAGTGGCTGTTTGCTCCGCTCGGCTGGGGCGAATGGCGCGCGGTCGTCGCGTCCGTCACGGGACTGGTCGCCAAGGAGAACATCGTCGGCACGATGGGCGTTCTCTACGGAGGCGGCGAAGGAACCGTTTACCAGGCGCTGGCAAGCGCGTTTACCGGCGTTTCCGGCTTCTCGTTCCTCGTATTCAACCTGCTGTGCGCACCGTGCTTTGCGGCAATCGGCGCGATCCGGCGCGAAATGAACAGTGCAAAGTGGACTTGGTTTGCAATCGGATACCAGACGCTGTTTGCCTATGCGGTCTCACTGATGATCTACCAGTTCGGTTCGATCTTCACCGGAAACCTCAATGTCATCGGTCTGATCGCCGGGATCCTGATTCTCGGCTTAGTGATCTACATGCTGTTCATTAAGAAGTATCAGGAAGCGACCACGCTGACCAAGAAGGTTCGCGTCTGATCCGTTTGAACCGGATGAGAACCCCGTATCCCGCGCGCAAACCGCGCGGGATGCGAGATTCACCGAAATCACGAAAGAAAGGAGTGTTTCATCCATGCTGTCTTGGCTGTCCCAAAACCTTGCAAATATTCTCGTCTGCCTCGGGCTGTCTCTGATCATCTTTGCGATCGTCTTTTGCTCGGTGCTAAACCGCCGAAAGGGCAAACGCTCCTGCGGCTGCAACTGCGCCTGCTGCGCGATGCGCGAAACGTGTCATTCCGTAAAAACGGAGGAACACCCGGCATGATCCGAACCATCCTTACAATCGAAGGCATGGCGTGTTCCATGTGCGAAGCGCACATCAACGACGTCGTCCGGCGCACCTGCCGCGTCAAAAAAGTCTCTTCCTCGCATACAAAGGGTCAGACGGAGATCCTTTCGGACGAGCCGCTCGACACCGACGCGCTGAAAGAAGTCATCAGGGCGACCGGCTATACGGTGCTGTCGGCATACGCCGAGCCGTATGAGAAGCGGCGGCTCTTTTCCCGGAAATAAACGATCCCCTTCCCGTACAGCGCGCGAACCCCGCGCGCTGTTTGCGTGTTTCCCCGCCTTTCCTCTGCCGCACCGAACCGCCGTCCAAACTCCACGCTGCTGCCGATCACCGTAGCAGTAGTATCGCGCATTTCAAACGTGCGCACCGCGCCCTGCTTCGTCATGCGGAACTCTTTGTCCATGATGGAATACTTAAGGTGTGGCGTAATGCTCGGCTCATTATGTCTTGTGCTTTCAAACTCTTGCAGCACATCAGCAGACAAAGATGAATTTCCTATCTCAAAGCTATTGACAAACTCAAGAAAATCCTTTATATTAATCATAGAGGATACTCTCATAAGTTCATCAAGCTCCTTAAGATGGGCAGAATCAGTATCGGTTCGGGTCGCGGTCTGCGATTGTGCAGATGCGGGAGCAGTTGATGGGCTTTCTTTTTTTATTGCATATAGTACATTCAGACCATCTACCTCTCCTGTTCCGTTCTCTACCACCATTCTTACAAGAAACGCAGAACCGTTTGTTTGTGCAATCGCAAAATAAATCGTCCCCGGATTTGCGTGTTTTTCAGATGAGAAAAGCTCATTTACCGGAATTGCAGATTTTGCCAACTCGCTAATGTTCATACAAGCAATCATGTATTCAACGCTTTTATCTGCGCTGCCGTGTTTGAAACTCTTTTCTGTAACCGTTGCCTTGGTGCTTGTACTTTCAAAGAATATGTATCCTGCGTCATCGCTTTTATAATCCTTTGATTGTACTCTCTTTAACGCTAAAGAAACAACATTCTTTGAATTTATATTGCTTATCTTCTTACTCTTAAATCCTTGACTTGAACGACCTTTACGCCATCTTTATATAGTTTAGTGAATTCGTCCATAGTATAATTACGATGGTTTGCTTCGGAAGAATCCATCATCGACGCTTTCACTTCGCCCTGCGCTTTCGTTGCTTTGCGCTCCTGCACCGCTTCGTTTACGCCGCGCGTTATCACGCGCGGTTTGCTTTTCCCTGTTGCGCCGTGTCGAAAAAAGTGGTAAACTGAATAAAACCGTCGAACGGAACCGTTCGGCGGAACCAACGGATTTTGAGGCGTGTATGGTCTTTTCGGGCACGACATTTCTGTTTCTGTTCCTGCCGCTGCTGTTGCTGCTGTATTTCTGCGGCAAAAGTATACGCTGGCGCAACGCCGTCCTTCTGATCTTCTCTCTGCTGTTCTATGCGTGGGGCGAGCCGGTCTGGGTGTTCGGCATGATCGTCATCACGCTGATCAACTATGCGCTGGCGCTTTTCATCCGGCGAACCCGCGAACCGCTTCTCCGCAAACTCCTGCTCGCGCTGGCGGTGATTGTGTCGCTGTCGCTGCTGTTCTGGTTCAAGTATTCGTCGTTTTTGTTCAACACGTTCGCGGCGCTGTTCGGCTCTGCGGCGCGCATGGAAGCAAAGCATCTGCCGATCGGCATTTCGTTCTATACGTTCCAGGTTCTGACCTACACGGTCGACGTCTACCGCAAAAAAGCGAAGCCGCAGACAAACCCTCTCCGGGCGCTTCTGTACATCTCCTGTTTCCCGCAGCTGATCGCGGGACCGATCGTGCAGTATTCGGACGTTGCGGCGCAGCTTGCAGAGCGGCAGACCAGGCCGACCGACTTCTTGCGCGGCATGCAGCGGTTCGTTCTCGGTCTTGCCAAGAAGATCCTGCTTGCCAATCTCTGCGGAAAAATGCTCAGCGAGACCACGCTCGCAGGCAGCGGCGCGCCGCTGTCCTTCTTAGGCGCATGGACGTCGGCGATTCTCTTTTCGATGCAGTTGTATTTCGATTTTTCGGCGTACTCCGACATGGCGATCGGACTCGGACGCGTATTCGGCTTCCGCTATAAGGAGAACTTCGATCATCCATACCTTTCCGGCTCGATCACCGAGTTCTGGCGCAGATGGCATATCTCGCTCGGAAGCTTCTTCCGCGATTACGTGTATATCCCGCTCGGCGGCAACCGCAGGGGCGCGGCGCGCACGATCCTGAACCTCGCGATCGTCTGGACGCTCACCGGACTCTGGCACGGCGCAAGCTGGAACTTCGCGCTCTGGGGCGTGTTCTACTTTGTGCTTCTGGTGCTCGAGCGGTTCGTGTTCCGTGATGCGCTCGACCGCTTTCCGCGCTGGATTCGTCATGTTTTGACGCTGCTGCTTGTCGTGACCGGCTGGGTCATCTTCTACTACACGGACTTTGCCGCGATGGGCTCGCATCTTTTAGCCATGATCGGCATCTCCAACGTCAACGGTCTTAATGTGACCGCGCTTTGGGATGCGAATCTTCTGACCGTGTGGAAGCGCTACACCGTTTTGCCGCTTCTGATGGCGTTTTTGTGCCTACCCGTGAAGGACTGGCTGTCCGCGCGTTTTCAGAGAACAAAGCGGCTGGCGTTCTGGGGCGAGCTTCTCGGCGCGCTGGCGCTGAGCGCGATGTTCGTGCTGTCGCTGATCTTTTTGATCGGCGAGTCGTACAATCCGTTCATCTATTTCCGATTCTGAGGTGCCGCGATGAAGAAAAAGGTTCCGTTCATAGCCGCATACTGGTGGTGCATGGTTCTGTTCGTGCTCGGGATCGCCGTTCTGTTTTTGGGCAATCACGACGGCGGTGTTTCCGAAGCGGAAAACCGGTCCCTGCAGGGCATGCCGAAATTTACGTTCGCGCGCTGGTTCAACGGTGAATTCTCATCCGAGCTCGAAGCCTATCTGTCCGATCAGATGCCCGGCCGCGATCCGATCCTCAAGGCGTCCGGACGCGTGCTTGGGATCTTTGACGCGACCTCCGAAAAGGACCGCATCCTCGATCAGAACATGATCGAGGAACTGGAGGATATGAACGAAGGCGACGCGTCCGACGAATCTGATTCGGTCATTTCAGTGGATGCAACTTTCGGCGCAACGCCGCAGCCGCTGCCCGAAACGCCGGCGCCCGAGCAAACGCCGTTCGGCGATGATGCGCCGACCGCCTCCCCCGCCGCCACGCCCGTCGATCCCGCCGTTAAGGATACCTCCGTCGTTCGTCGCTTTGCGCTGAAGCGCACGGACGGGACGCTGTCCACGCAGTTCCGCTTCGGTCAGGACGCGATCGAAAAAACCTGCGCCGCGCTGAACGCGTACCGTTCCGCAGTCCCCGATGACGGGAACGTGATCTTTACCTACATCCCCTACTCCCAGGATGCGAACGAATGGCTTCTGGAGCCTGACAAGTTTGTCGGCTGGACGAGCGACGTTGAGCCGACGCTGCAGGCGAACGTCAACGAAGGCGTCTATATCTTTTCGACCGTCGAGGAATTGGAACCGCATATGCAGGCGGGCGAGCTGTGTTATTTCAAGACCGACCACCACTGGGCGGGACTCGGCGCGTACTATGTACAGCGCATGATGATGCGCACCTTCCATCAGCCCATCGTCTCCTATGACGATTTCGAGTTTACCGTGCACGAGAAGTTCGCCGGCTCGATCGCATCTTCGGTCCACGCGCTCGCCGGCTACGGCGATCTCTACGACCGCCTGGAAATCCCGTCCCCGCTTGCGCCGGCCCGCGCGTTCGAGTACCGCAATCTCGATCAGATGATCAAGGAGGTGCGCTATATGGAGCCTGAGCGCGTCGTATACGCCGCATTCCTGGGCGGCACGCACGATCCGTTCTATGTGGCGGAAACAGGCTTCCATACGGGTCGCAACGCGCTTGTCATCTGCGACTCGTTCGGGCTTGCATTCGTGCCGTTTGCCGCGCCGTATTACGATCACGTGTGTCTCGTCGATCTCAGGGACTCGCATACGTTCGTCACACAGGGCGGCGCGTCGCTTCGGAAATATATCGAGCACTATGAGATCGACGACGTGTACTTTATCGTTTCGCGCGGCTGCGGGGTCAATTCCTCGTATATGCAGCGCATCGTGACCAAATATCTGGGGTGATCGCATGAGCAAACCGTTCGGAAAAACCTTTGCGCGGCGCGCGGTGTTCTTCTCCACCGTTCTGATGGCGGTGCTGTTTGCCGCTGCCCTGCTGCTCTACGTCAACCGCTCCGCGCTGCTACAAAACTGCGCCGGCGCGGCAGCGGATCGCGGCGATTACAAAAAAGCGGTCTCCCTGCTCGAATCGTCCGACGCCGCCGACGCGGATCTGCTGACCGAATACCGGTATCAGCTTGCGCTTTCCTATCTCGAGTCGGGAAAGGTCTCGGATGCGGAAACGCTGTTCTCGAAGTTCCCCGACTACCGTGACAGCCGCACACGCATGTCCGAGTGCCGCTATCGCGCCGCCGAGCTGCTGTATGAAAACGGCGAATACGAAGCTGCCAAGACCGCGTTTTACGCGCTCTCCGGCTATTCGGACGCGCTCGACCGGTATGACGTATGCCGATACGCGATTGCGGATCAAACCGAAAAGACCGATCCCGAAGCGGCTTTCGATCTGTTCCGCGCGCTCGGCGGATATTCGGACGCGAAGGAACGCGCGGAAGCAATCGCCGTACGGATCACCGGCGAAAGCGATCCGGCGTTTGCCGTGAATACGATGCTCGGCATCTCCAATGAAACCCTCGAGCAAATGCGCGCGCTCGAAACGATCCGTGACGCTTTGCCGAAGAACCGCCTTGCGGTCGGGTTCTATCATACCGCGGGACTTACGGCAAACGGAACCGCCGTTGCCGCCGGACGCAATACCGAAGGTCAGTGCGACGTTTCCGCCTGGTCCGACCTGATCGCGATCGACTGTGGCGCGTACCATACCGCGGCATTGCGGCGCGACGGCACGGTCGTTGCGACGGGACGCGGCACCGAAGGCCAGTGCGACGTTTCCGGCTGGACGAACGTCACCGCAATCGCCTGCACCGACTATAATACGCTCGGTCTTTTAGCGGACGGCTCGATCGTCAGCACCGGGTATCACCCCTATACCGTTCTCTCCGGCTGGCGCGGCGTCACCGCGCTCGGCGGCGGAAGCTATGTTGTCTGCGGGGTCACCGAGGACGGTCAGGTGCTCTCCTCGCACGCCTCCGCGCGCAGCGAAGCGATGCTCGACGTGCTTGCCGTCGACGCGTCCACAGCGTACTGCGTCGGCCTCAAGGCGGACGGAACGGTGCTGTGCACCGCGACGGACCTGCCCTGGACGAATGTTGTTGCGATCTCTGCGGGCAGCACCGGTATCCTCGGTCTTGACCGGGACGGGCGCGTACTCTCCCACTGGTTCCGCTCGCGCGACGCGATCGAGCTTGACGATCTCTCCGGCGCCGTCGCGATCGCCGCGGGCGGCACGCATTGCGCGATTCTTCTGAAAGACGGTACGGTCGTCACGCGCGGCGAGAACACCTTCGGCGAATGCGACACTGCATTCTGGAATCTCGGCGCGACCGCTGTGGAATGAACAAACGGATAACGAAAAAACAGACGCCCGAAAGAGGCACTTCGTAAGGAAGCCGCCTCCTTCGAGTGATATATTTTCGCATCTTTGCCTCAGCAAAAAAATATGTGGGAAGGTATTGACTTTACAGCAAACTGCAATGATATAACGGTTTCAGAAAGGAGGTACATGATATGACGATCAAGGAATTTGCGCGACTCTGTAGCTGCAATCCTCAGACACTTCGTTATTATGATCATGTAGATCTGCTGAAGCCGGTTAAAGTGGATCAATGGTCGGGATACCGTTTTTATGAGGAGGAGCAGGCCCTTGCCTTTGTAAAAATCAAAAACCTTCAAAAGGCTGGGTTTACCATCGAAGAGATAAAAGAACTCCTTGATAAGGATAATCATGTGATCTACAAAGCCTTCGATGCTAAAATTGCGGAGGAGGAGAAAAGATTGCAGGAAATCAAAGCTATCCAGAAGGCATATCAGACGGAAATGATTCAGATTCAGGAAAAAATCAATGAGGTAAAGGAAAAAGTAGTACAGTCCATGCAGCAATATGATCCCACAGAAGAATTTGGCATTAGTGCTGATCAGTACGCTGCGGTCATTGACAATGTGAACGGCTTTTTTGAAAGCATTGCAGGGTCTCTTCCGAAAGAAATCAGCTACAGCGAGTATAGCGATAAGGATGCAGAGGGAGAGGAAACAGAATACCTTGATCTTTTGAATAATCCGGAATTCACAGTTGTGTATGAAAAGCACGGTTGGGAGCACGTCAAAGACTTCTTTGATGAATTCTATGAACTGGAGGACGGTATCGAATACGCACTTGTTTTCCAGGTGGATCATACAAAAGGCGTTTACAACGAGGCCTTTGGTAATACCATCCTGGGGATCTTGCTGGAGCGAAACGAAGGAAAGAAAAGAAATCTTTCATGTAATACCGAAGATTCGAAGGACGGGCAGAATCATTTTTGGCTGCTGAAGCGGAAATAAGATTGTGAGCACGTGTGTCCTTTGATATTTCATGAAAAACTGTAGTACGAATTATGTCCAC
>CAJOKM010000044.1 GCA_905235205.1 uncultured Clostridia bacterium
CGCGGAGGGTTTGCCCTCCGCGTTCGCGTTATCATTGTTTAATAGTTCTCCGCGTGCACTTCGAAGTATGCCTGCGGGTGCGCACAGGCGGGGCAGACGTCGGGCGCCTTTTCGCCCACCACGATATGCCCGCAGTTGCGGCATTCCCAGACCTTGACTTCGCTCTTTTCGAAGACCTTGGCGGTCTCGACGTTCTTCAAAAGCGCGCGGTAGCGCTCCTCATGGTGCTTTTCGATCGCGGCGACCAGGCGGAATTTTTGGGCGAGCTCGTGGAAGCCTTCCTCGTCCGCGGTCTTGGCAAAGCCCTCGTACATGTCTGTCCACTCGTAGTTCTCACCGTCTGCGGCGTCGGCGAGATTCTCGGCGGTGCTGCCGATGCCGTTAAGCTCCTTGAACCAGAGCTTCGCGTGCTCCTTCTCGTTGTCCGCGGTCTTCAAAAACAGCGCGGAGATCTGCTCATAGCCCTCTTTCTTCGCTTTGGACGCAAAGTAGGTGTACTTGTTGCGCGCCTGCGATTCGCCCGCGAACGCGGCGAGCAGGTTCTGTTCGGTTTTGGTGCCGGCGTATTTGTTCATAGCGTTTCCTCCTGATGATACGATTATTTTAGACCTGATTTCGTCGAAAGCAAAGCGTTTTACGCTTTCCACAGCCCGTGCAGGTTGCAGTAGGCGTAGACCGCCTCGACCTCGTCGCCGTCGCAGATGCGGAAGCAGACCTCGGGCGCGTCGTTCGGTTCGAGCGCCTTTCTCTGATTGCCGTATTTGGTCTGCAGGGAGACCCATTCGATGTAGTGTTCCGCAAGCATCGGGTGCGCGACGGAGCCGATCTTCACCGTGACCGTGTCGCCGTTGATCTCCACGACCGGCACATGCTTTTCGAGCGAAGCGTCGGTTTCACCGGGGACGATCTCCTTCATCGGCTTTCCGCAGCACATGACCGGTACGCCGGTCTTTTTTACGATGGCTATGATCTGTCCGCAGGTTTCGCAGCGATAGAACTTCATTTCCATTGGTTTTTCCTCCTGTTGGTTTTTCGATATACAAAAACGCCCGAGAAGCCGGGCGTGTTCCGTATCGGATCAGAAGCTTGAAATGCCGTAGGTATTGACCATAGCATCCAGCTTGATGCCGGTTTTGCACAGCGGACATTCATGCGACGCGCTGCTCATGTAATCCGGCCAGAGATTCGACATATCGCAGATGGAGATGACCGGATATCCGGCGCATTCGCCGATATTGGCGAGGATTGAGCAAATGCCGACCGTATTGCCGCCGTAGTACTGGATTGCTTCGACCGCGCCGAGCACGGTATAGCCGGTGGAAACGGACGCGGCAAGGATCAGGACATGCTTGTTATGGATCATCGGCGCGGTGTTGTCGCGAAACAGGAGCTGACTGCCGGTCGTATGCTCCGGGGTCACGACGCAGATCGGACGGTTGGAGTTCATGCTGGTCAGGCTGGTCTTAGAAAGCTCGCTTGCCATGCAGGCGCCGATCACTTCGGTGCCGTCCAGGCAGAGGATCGTATCGATGACCGTAGTCGACTTGAACCGGTTGGCAAGGTGGATCGCCGCCTCCCGCGCTTCGGGCAGGCAGTATTTGGTCATGGTCAGATCCACATAATAGTTGATATGGCTGTGGCTCGTCGCAAAGTGTCCTTTTGCCACGCGCAGCGGCAGATTGCCGTTGTTGGGATTCCGGTATTCCCGCATTTGAATCGACATTCCGAGATACTCCTTCTCCTGTTTTTGTCAACATTCATCTTATCAAAAACGACGGGCGCTGTCAATGCCGAGCCCGCGAAGACAAAGCGCCCGCCGAATTTGATGCGAGTATTATTTATAACTGTGGACGCCGGGCAGGAACGTGTTCACCCCGATGTAGGTGAAAATCACGCACACAAACCCGATCACGGCGAAGATCGCGGCGATCTTGCCGTGCCAGCTCTTCCGGATGCGCAGATGCAGATACACGGCATAGATGATCCAGGTGACCAGGGACCAGGTCTCCTTGGGATCCCAGGACCAGTAGCTGCCCCATGCGCGCTCCGCCCAGATCGCGCCGGTGATGATCGTGAACGTCAGAAACAGCAGCCCGAGCGCGACGCTGCGGTAGCTGATCGTATCGAGCTTGTCACGGGAAGGGATATGCTGATCCCAGAACCCGCTTTCCTTGAACCTGCCGCGCAGAAGAAAGATGATCGACAGCACAAACGAAACGCCGAACGCGCCGTAGGCGATGATCGCCGTCGACACATGGAAGCCGAGCCAGTTGCTGCGAAGCGCGGGCATCAGTTCGTGCACTTCCTTGCTCTGCATGGCGGCATAGCCGATCACAAGGAACGTGACCGGCGCCGCGAATGCGCCGAGCACGGGAAACCTGAACCGCAGAATAAAGATCAGGCTGACAAGGGCAAGTCCCCATGCGAACGCGGTCGCAAACTCGTACTGGTTGGTCAGCGGCAGGCGTCCCGCGCCGATCCCGCGCACAACAAGCGCCGCGGTGTGCAGGACGAGTCCGGTAATCTGCAGTCCGATCGCGATCTTTGCGATCGTCTGCTTTTTGATTGCAATGAACAGGAAATAGAGGATCATTGCCGCAAAGTACAGCAGCATGACAATGGTGAACAGAATGTTTTCCGCCTGAAGCATTTGGGTTCCTCCTATGGGTTCGTTTCGCCGGTGACCGCGTGCAGAAAATCTTCGCGATACAGCGTGCCGCGTTTTTTGCTGATGCCGTACATCGTCCAGGATCCGTCTTCGGTCCGTACCGCCCAGACGCGTTCGGGCAGCACGTACAGCGCCAGAAACAGTCCGAGCATGGTGATCAGTCCGCCGACCAGCGCGATCCATGCATAGGGATCCTTCTTGATCTGAATCAGCGTGTAGCTCTGCGGATCGGAAAACGCGATCTCGTAATTGTTGACCTTGATCGTTTCGCCGCTTTCCAGCACATTCATGCCGATCGGATCCTCCCCGTAGTAGATCGAATACAGATACGCGGGATTGTTGAGCGTTCCGGAAGCCGTCTTCGGACCGCTGTCCGGATCAAAGACGTAATCGGGGTAGAACGCGTTGAAGAATACGACAAGGCTCGTGTTGTCCGCCATGTGCAGGCCCTCGCCGGCGCAGACGATCTCGCTTTCGAGCGGTTCACCGTCCTTCTTTACGCTCACGCGCGCCGCCCAGCCGGTCGCGTTCTGATAAAACTTCATGCCGAACAGTTTGGCGGGATTGTTGACGCTGATCGAAGCGCTCTCGCTTTCGCCGATGTGCGCTTCCGAGAGACTGCGCACCGTGATGTCCGCAACGTATTGCTCCACGGTGTCGTCGTCGCGCAGGTCCACGCGAAAGTCGTCGATAGTGAGCGCCAGTTCGGTATCGCCGATCATGCGCGTCTGTCCCGGAACGCCGTATACGACGTACTCGACCTCCAAAAGCTGTCCGAGCGTGAACCCGACGATCAGCAGCAGGATCCCGAGATGGCAGACCCATGCGCCCCAGAGTCCCGCGCGGTTTTTGCAGGCGTACAGGGTTTGTGCGCCGTTCTGCGTCGTGCGGGCGGGTTTGCGGAAACGCATGCGCGAAAACACCGCTTCCGGGTCGGATACCTCTAAAGCGACGGCGTTCGCAAGCGCCGGGTCCCCGGGGGAGGCGGCGTCTTTGGTGCGGCGGATCAGAGGATCAAGACGGATCAGGTTGCAGAACAGCAGGTTCAGGCACAGAAACGCCGTAATGGCTAAAAACCACCAGCTGTGGAACGCGTCGTCGATTTTAAACCACGTGATCAGCGCGGCAATCCGCGGCGAATACGTCGCGGCATACCAGTCCACGTCCTTCCCCTGCGGAATGAAGCTCGCGAGAATACATGCGGCAGCAAGAATCACCAGCAGGATGATCGCAAACCGCATGGAAGACAGAAACTTGTAGATCTTTTTCAATACCGCCATGGTTCCTCCCTGACAGAAACGCGGCAGAGCAACGGACACACCCGTAACGCTCTGCCGCGCATCGAATCCGGATCAGTTTCCGAGCAGCGCCATGCCCTGCTCGATCAGCGCGTCGGACGTGTCGAGACAGCGGAACGCGAGATCGGAATTGTGCGCGCCCTCGGCGTTCTCCACATAGCAGAAGTCAAAGTACCATTGCGCGTCGCGATAGAGCTTGCGAACAGCGTTCAGGTCCTCCTCGGACATCTTGCCCGCGGCGACCGCTTCGGTGAGCGCGTCGTTAAAGGCGGACAGCCGGTTGCCGGTCGCGGTCTCGCGATCGGTCACGCGCTCCTGCAAACGGTGCACGAACTCGACCATGTCGGTATCGCCGTGACACTGGACACAGGTGGAGAGCAGCGTCTCGTCCGCAAGCGGACTCACGAGCGTGTGGCTGTGATAGATCGTACCGTCCTCGGACTGCTCGATCGGCATGTGACAGTCGGCGCAGTTCAGAAGCTGCGCGTGCTTGCCGGTGAGGTAGGTTTCCATTTCCGGGTGCTGCGCCTTCAAAAGCCGCGCGCCGGTACTTTCCTGCGTCCAGTCCGCAAAGCCCGTCGTGCCGTCCGGCAAGACCATGCTGTCGTAGTAGGCAAGGATCGCTTCGGGCGTCATGCCTTCCACGGAATGGTACGGCATCATCGTTTCCTTGTCGTCGGGCGTGAAGTAGTACTCGATGTGACATTGCCCGCAGGACAGCGTTGCGGGATCGATCGCGCTTGCTTCGCTGCCGAGCGCCTTCAGAACGTAGGAGTGCGTGATCTCGATCTCGCCCCTGTTGCCGGCGCTGTTGCCGTGGCAGCTGTAACAGCTGACGCTCTCTTCCATGTTTGCCATGACCTCGTCAAAGGACATCGTGTACACGCCGACGCCCTGGTCGTTGACGAGCTTCGCGAAGTTCGGCGTCTTGCAGGTCAGGCAGTTCGCATTCGCGTGCGGACGCTGCGTTTTCGCGACGTCCTCGAGCGTGTATTCGTGGCCGCGCGCACTGCCGTATTCCTTCGCAAAGCCGAAACCCTCATAGATATTGACCAGGTACGGATCCTGTTCGAGGTAGTCGACGATATACGTGTTCTTGTCGTTGTCGCCCATCGTGACGGCGATCTCTTTGAACATGCCGCCGACGTTCTTCCAGTCGGCTGCGTTCACGGTGCCGTCCTCGCTGCTTGCCGCGGGCGCTTCAACCTCTTGATAGACGATGTCGTCGCGCGTCAGCGGACCGATCTGATCCCTGTTCTTCAGGTGATACATCATCGGCTTCGCAAACACGATGCCGCCGATGAACAGGAGCGCAAGGATCGCAACGATTGCGCCGATGATGAGCTTTGCTGCTTGATTTCTTTTTTCCATCGTTAAGCCCCCATTGCTTGATCCGCCTGTGCCGGAGCGCGTCCCGGCATGGGCGGGGTAATGACGCCGGCCGGACATTTTTCGGCGCACTTGCCGCATTGCGTGCAGTTATCATAGTTGACGTGCGCGAGATTGTTCTCGACCGTGATCGCCTCAGACTCGCACTGGCGCACGCACAGCGAGCAGCCGATGCAGCCTGCGGAACAGACCTTCTTCACGAGCGGGCCCTTGTCGCGGTTCATACATTGCACCGCAACGTGCTTGCTCTCGGGAACGAGCTCAATGAGGCCTTTCGGGCACGCTTTTACGCACAGGCCGCAGGCGACGCACAGGTTGCGGTTGACGACCGCAACGCCGTCGACGATCCGGATCGCGTGCTGCGGACAGACCGTTACGCAGGAGCCGAGTCCCAGGCAGCCGTAGTCGCAGTCCTTGAGGTTCAGTCCCGCAAGCGCTGCCGCGCGGCAGTCGTTGATGCCGGTATACGCGCCCTGCTGCTTGCACGCTTCGCAGGTGCCCTTGCAGCGGACGAACGCGACCTTGCGTTCCAAAGCCGCCGCGCTGGAGCCCATGATGCCGCCGATCTTTTCGGCAACCGGCGCGCCGCCGACAGGGCAGACGTTNNGTCGCCGGCGACGATCGCCGCCGCTGCCGCGTCGCAGCCCGCGAAGCCGCAGGCGCCGCAGTTGTTTCCGGGCAGGCATTCGCGGACTTCCGCTTCGCGCTCATCCACCGGAACGTGGAACTTCTTTCCGACAAAGACGAGTCCCGCGCCGACGATGATGCCGATCACGGTGATCACGAGTGTGGTAATCAGAATGGTATCCATCTTAGACCTCCTCAGAACGACAGACCCGAGAAGCCCATGAACGCGATCGACATCAGCGCAGCCGAGATCAGTACGATCGGTGCGCCGCGCACGGGCGCGGGCAGGTCTTCTTCGCGGATCCTCGAGCGGATCCCGGCAAGCAGAACGATGGCGAGCGTAAACCCGACCGCGGTGCCGAAGCCCGCGAGCACGCTTTCAATGAAGTTATACTCGTTCTGCACGTTGGTGAGCGCAATGCCCAAAACCGCGCAGTTGGTGGTGATCAGCGGCAGATAAATGCCGAGCGCCTTATAGACCGAGGGCGATTTCTTTTTCAGGAACATCTCCACGATCTGCACGAGCGCCGCGATGACCAGGATGAAGACGATCGTCTTCATGAAGTCGAGGCCGAACGGTTTCAGGATGAAGGTATACAGCAGGCTTGCCACCGCCGATGCGATCGTCATGACAAAGATGACCGCGCCGCCCAAAGACGCCGACGCCTTCAGCTGTTTCGATACGCCGAGGAACGAACAGATGCCGAGAAACTGGTTTAATACGACGTTGTTGATCAACGCGCCGCTGATCATGATGAGGATCAAACTCTTCATTTCGCTTCATCCTCCTTTGCGTTTTCACAGCGCGTCATGCACGTTGCGCAGCAGCCGTTGCACCCGTCGTTGTTCACCAGCTCGCGCTGGCGCGTCTTGATGCCGATGGCGTTCATGATGATGATGAACAGCGCAATGACAAGGAACGCTCCCGGCGGCTGAATGAAGATGCCGACCGCGTATTCTTTCGGGAAGATCCTCAGATCGAACGCGGTGCCCGCGCCGACAAACTCGCGCACAAGCCCCGCAAGCGTCAGCGCGATCGTGAAGCCGAGTCCCATGCCGATGCCGTCCATGACCGCGAGCCCCGGCGTGTTCTTGTTCGCGTACGCTTCCGCGCGGCCCAGGATGATGCAGTTGACCACGATCAGCGGGATATAGATGCCGAGCGCTTTATAGACCGAGGGCAGGTATGCTTCGATCAGCAGCTCCGTCACGGTCACGAGCGATGCGACGATGACGATGTACGCGGGCAGACGGACCTCGTTCGGGATCACCTTCCTAAGAAGCGAGATCACGAAGTTGGACAGGATCAGAACCGCCGTTGTGGAAAGTCCCATGCCGATGCCGTTCATGGCGCGGACCGACACCGCCAGCGTCGGGCACATGCCGAGCATCAGGATCAGCGTGGGATTCTCTTTGATCAGGCCGTTGTACAGCCGTTCCAGATATTTATTCATCTCAGTTCCCTCCCTGCATGACGCTGTGGAAGAAGTCCAGACCCGCGTTCACCGCATTGACGACCGCGCTTGACGTGATCGTTGCGCCGGTGATGGAGTCGATCGAGTTGTCGGCGTCTTTGTTGAGCACAAACGCATCGACCGTGCGGTTATTGAACTGGTCCATAAACGCCGGTTCGGCGGCAAGCGAGCCCTTGCCGGGGGTTTCGTTCAGCTCGGTGAAGGAAATGCCGTTCACCGTGCCGTCCGCTTTGAGACCGATCGAAAGCTTGATATCGCCCGAGTAGCCGTTGCCGTTCGTCACGCTGAGCACGTAACCGACAACATTCCCGGCGTCGTCGACGCCGGCAAGCGCTTCATTGATGAACGACTTGCCGAAATTCGTGCCGTACACGCCGCCGCCCAGCGATTCGATCGCGGCGTTCGCGGCTTCGATCTCTTCAAACGTGGCGGCGTCGGGGCAGACGACCTTGTAGGACTGCCGCTTTTCCTCGAGCTTCTTTGCTTCGATCGTATCCTCCGTCATAGTGAACACGCCGGAAAGGGCGACGCCCGCCAAAAGTGTGATCACCGTCAGCGCGATCACGGGCTTGGGGATCCGCTGCGAAAGCGGGATCTTCTTTTCACCGCTTGCCTTGCGGATCGCGCTCTTGCGGTACGCATAAGGCGTGGGGATGATGAACCTGTCGATCAGCGGCGTAGCGAGGTTCGCAATGATGATCGAGTAGCTGAACGAGTCCGCGCTGTGCCCGAAGATGCGGAATACCGCGCCGAGCACGCCGATGAGACATCCGTAAACGAGCTGACCGAGACGGCTCACCGGAGAGGTGGTGTAGTCGGTCGCCATGAAGAACGCGCCCATGACGACGCCGCCGCCGCATAGATGCGCGAGCAGGAACTTCGGATCGAAGCCCTGTCCGCCGAACAGACCCATGAACAGCGTAAAGCCGGCGATGACCGAGAAGCAGATCTCGCCGTGGATGATGTCGAGTCCCCAGAGGATCAGACCGCCGACGAGCAGCGCCAGAATCGAACCGCCGATGACGCCGTTTGCGGTGCCGAAGAACATCGAGGTGATATTGACCGCGCGCCCTGCCGCCAGTTCCGCAACGGGCGTTGCCGAGGACATGCCGTCGAGCGCGGGGAACTGCGTCATGGCGTTGCCGAACGAGATCAGAAGGAAGCAGCGCGCGGCAAGCGCCGGGTTAATGAAGTTCTTGCCGAGGCCTCCGAAGCAGCATTTCACGACCAGAATCGCAAAGACCGAACCGATGACCGGAAGATAGACCGGTGTGCTCGGCGAGAGCGACAGCGCAAGCAGCATACCGGTAACGGCGGCGCTGCCGTCGAGCACCGTGATCTTCCGCCGCGTAGCGAGGCAGAACAAAAGCTCGGTCAGCATTGCGGAGCCGATCGACGCCAGGATGATCCACAGCGCGTTGAGACTGTGATAGTGGATCCAGTTCACAACCACGCCGACGACGGCGGCGGGGAGCAGTGCAAGCAGAACGACGAACATGATGAACGGCGTCGTCCAGCGGTCGCGAATATGCGGACCGGCAGAAAGGTTCAAAGTCCGATTCATTTGGTTCCTCCCGCAGCCGCCGCACGCTTCCGTGCCATGATCTCCGCTTTGGTTTGCTTGAACGTCTGGGTCAGCGGACGCTTCGCCGGACAGATATAGGTGCACGATCCGCACGAGATGCAGTCGAGCCCGTAAAGCTTGTTCTCATACCGCTCATAATCGCCCGCCGCAACGGCGTCCGCCATCATCTGCGGCATCAGTCCGTTCGGACAGACGGTGGTGCAGCGTCCGCAGTGCAGACACGGCGTCATTTTAAGCTCCGCTTTCTGAACGGGATCGCTGGAAAGCACGGTGATCGCGTTGGTCGTCTTGGTGATCGGGACCTCGGTCGTAGAGACCGCAATGCCCATCATCGGACCGCCCGAAATGATCTTGGCGGGTTCGACGCCGTCTTTGACGCCGCCTGCGGCCTCGATGAGCTCTTGAAAGCTCGTGCCGTCGCGCGCAATGAAGTTGGAAGGCTCCCTGACCGCTTCGCCGGTGACCGTCATCACGTGACGGAACAGCGGTTCGCGGTACAGCACCGCGCGGCCGATCGCGTAGATCGTGCCGACGTTGTCGACGATACAGCCGACGTCGGCGGGCAGTTTTGTGATCGGATAATCGATGCCCGAAATCACGCGGATCAGACTGCGCTCGCCGCCCTGCGGGTACTTGGTACGAAGACCGAGCACGCGGATCCGATTGTGTCCCGCGACCGCTTTCTGCATGGCGGCAATCGCTTCGGGCTTGTTGTTCTCGATCGCGATGACGCCCTCGGCGTTCGGGAACAGCCGGAGCACGATCTCCATGCCCTCGACGATTTCCTTTGCGTATCCGCGCATGAGCTGATCGTTGCAGGTGATGTACGGCTCGCATTCCGCGCCGTTCGCGATCAGATACTTGATGCCGAGCGGGTTTTTCGGCGCCAGCTTGACGTGCGTCGGGAATCCCGCGCCGCCGAGACCGATGATGCCGGCGTCCGCGACCCGGCGCAGGATCTCTTCGTTTGTGATCGCGGAAGCATCCTCGCGCGTGCCGAACGTGCCGGTTTCGGTGTACTGCCCGTCGTTTTCCACCACGATGCATTCCTGCATGGCGCCGGAGATCGTGCGGCGCTTTTCGACCGCCTTGACCGTGCCGGAGCAGGAGCAGATGACGTTGGCGGAAACGAATCCGTCGGCCGCGCCGATGCACTGACCGACCAGAACGGGATCGCCCTTTTTGACGATCGCCTTCGCCGGTTTTCCGATGTGCTGCGCGAGCGGATAAACCATTTCACCCTTTGCGTCATAGACGCGCAGCGCCGCTTTCCGACTGAGCTCTTTTCGATCTCTCGGATGAACGCCGCCGCGGAACGTGTCTCTCACGATTGTAACCCCTCCTTAAACCGTTTTCTGCGTTCGGACCGTTTCGCGCGCAAGCGCGAAAAAGATCGATCCGAACCGATACCTACCTAATTCATAAGATTAACAGAAAAGTCGCATTTTGTAAACAGAGAATCGCCCGGTTTTCACCGTCTGCCCTTATATATTATTATGCGTGTCCGAATGATAAACGGCGAAAAAAAGAACCCGCGAAATGATCGCAGGTTCGAGGCCGTTCCGAATCAGTCGATCCGTTCCTTCAAAAGCCGATCCGCTTCCGAAAGGGATAGATCCTTTTCCCTTGCGATGCGTGCGACGTCCTCGTATTCGATCTTCTCCCGGCTCACGCCGTATCCCTCGGCGCGCTTTACGGAAACGACGCCGAGATCGGTATCATACGTGTCGATGCCGCGGGTCAGGATGTACCGTTTCGTTTCGATTTCGCGCACGCCGAGCGTCGTCGTGTGGCGGAAGAACGCGCGCAAAACGGATCCCTTTTCAGCCGACAGGCAGATGGCGCGCAGCAGCGTCCCGGGACGGCTCTTTTTCATCCCGACCGGAACCGTATAGACCTCGACCGCGCCCGCTTCAAACAGCCGCTCCATGGCAAAACCGATCTGTTCCGCCGTCATGTCGTCGATGTTGGCGGACAGTTCCAGCGCGATCTGCTCGGTTTGTCCGTCCGTTTCGCCGAGCATGGCGCGGACGCAGTTCGCCCGCGGGAATTCCTTCGTTCCGACGCCGTAGCCGACGGCGCAAACCCGCATGACGGGCATCGGCGCAAAGCGCGTCACGAAATGCTTCAGCAGCGCCGCGCCGGTGGGCGTGCAGAGCTCGCCCGCGACCTCCCCGCCGTAGATCGGCACGCCGCGCAGAAGATATGCCGTTGCGGGCGCGGGAACAGGAAGAACGCCGTGCGCGCAGCGTACCGTGCCGCAGCCGACGTGAACGGGGGAGGAAACGACCTCGTCCGGCGAGAGCCGTTCCATCAGAAGGCAAACCGCGGTCACGTCCGCGATCGCGTCGAGCGTTCCGACCTCGTGGAAATGGATATGATCGGCCGGCCGCCCGTGCACGTGGCTCTCCGCCTCGGCGATCAGCCGGTAGACGGCGAGCGTGTGCGCCTTCACACCGTCCGAAACGGCAAGCCCGTTCAGGATCGCCTCAACCGACGCAAGATCGCTGTGCGCATGCCCGTGATGATGTTCCTGATGGTTGCAGTGATCGTGATCGTGGTGATCGTGATCGTGGTGATCGTGGTCATGGTGATCGTGGTCATGGTGATCGTGGTCGTGGTGATACTCGTCCGTTCCGCGGACCCGAACGGTCATATGCGTGCCCGTGATGCCGCACGTTTGCTTGGCGCTTTTTTCATAGACCGTATGCGGGATACCCATCCCGTTCAGCTCGTTTACGAACGCGTCGGGGTCGGGCAGCAGTTCCAGGAGCGCGGCGCTGAGCATATCGCCGGCGGCGCCCATCGAGCAGTCCAGGTACAAGGTCTTCATGCATGCGCCTCCCGATTGTTCAGCACCAGCCCGGCCCTGTTCAGCGCCAGCACGATCAGCGGAACCAGGATGATATGTACGATAATGCCGGGGATCGCGTTGACGATCGCGCCGGAAAGAAACATCTCAAACGTAAACGGCATGCCGGAGAGCCCGAGCATCGCCCACTTCGCCGCGCCCCAGACGAGCCGTCCGGCGATCATGGCGGTCACGAGCGAAACAAAGATGCTCCAGGGCTTGCGGGGCAGCGCGCGGTACAGAATGCCGGCGACCGCGCCGTACGTTGCGAGTTCGAACATCATGCTGAACGCGTCCGGGCCCATGGCGGGCATCCCGAACAGCGCCGAGCGCAGGATCGGAGCGATCGCGCCCACGGCAAGCCCCCACGGCCAGCCGCAGAGAAATCCGCAGAGGAACACGGGGATATGCATGGGGCTGAGCCGCTTTCCGATTTCGGGGATCTGCCCGGTGATCAGAGGAAGGACCATGCACAGCGCAAGGCAAGCCGCGGCATAAACGAGTCGGATGAGCTTTTTTTTGTTTTGATTCATAGCATTTCTCTTCGATCAGGTCGAAGGAGGGAAAGACGAGCGTGAAACAAACCGATCGGAGAAATTTTCTGCGATCGAGCATGCTATTACTATACCGCATCGGCGTACGCTTGTCAAACAGCCCGCGATCCGCAAAAACGTTTTTGATGCTTGAGGGTTGTAAAATCGCGCTTCTTCGTTTACAATAAGCGGGTAAGGCAGATCAATCAAAACGGAAGGAACGGTTTTATGTATCGAATCGTCAGCAAAAAAAATCTGAACCCAACGGTCACGCAGATGGAGATCGAAGCGCCGCTGGTTGCGAACAAAGCGCTGCCCGGACAGTTTATCATCCTGCGCGTGGACGAAGACGGCGAACGCATTCCGTTGACCGTTGCGGGTGTTGACAAGACGCGCGGCACGGTCAAGATCATTTTTCAGATCGTCGGCGCGACGACGGAGCGGCTGAATCACAAGAACGAGGGCGAACACATTTCGGACTTTGTGGGTCCGCTGGGTGTACCGACGCATACGGAAGGCGTCAAAAAAGTCTGTATTGTCGGCGGCGGCGTTGGCTGTGCGATCGCCATGCCGGTGGCGCAGGCGTTCCACGAACAGGGCGCCGAGGTCACCTCGATCATCGGCTTCCGCAGCAAGGACCTGCTGATCCTTGAGGACGAGTTTCGCGCCTGTTCGGACAGGCTGATCGTCATGACCGACGACGGAAGCTACGCGCGGCACGGCAACGTGACCGTTCCGCTCAAGGAGATGCTTGAAGCGGGTGAGCGGTTCGATCTGATCATTACGATCGGTCCGCTGATCATGATGAAGTTCGTTACGCTGACTGCAAAGCCGTTCAACGTGCCGGTCACGGTGTCCATGAATCCGATCATGGTCGACGGAACGGGCATGTGCGGCGGCTGCCGGCTGACGCTCATCGAGGACGGAAAGCGCGTCACGAAGTTCGCCTGCGTCGACGGACCGGACTTCAACGGCTATGAGGTCGATTTCGACGAAGCGATGAGCCGCGGCAGAATGTACTTCGACTACGAACGCCGCGCGCATGAAGAGACCTGCAATCTCTTCAAAAACGCGTAAGGAGGGCATATGGCACTGAATCCGACAAAACATGAAATGCCGACGCAGGCGCCCGAAGTGCGCGCGCACAATTTCAGGGAGGTCGCCGAAGGGTATCCCATGGAGGTCGCGCTCGAAGAGGCGAAGCGCTGCTTAAACTGCAAGAACCGTCCCTGCGTGTCGGGCTGTCCGGTCAACGTCAACATTCCGGACTTCATTACGAAGATCAAAGACGGCGATTTCGAAGGCGCGTATCAGGTCATCAGCGAATCGTCTTCGCTTCCGGCTGTGTGCGGACGCGTCTGCCCGCAGGAAACGCAGTGCGAGAGCAAGTGTACGATGGGAATCAAATTTGAACCGGTGGGTATCGGACGGCTCGAGCGGTTCGTTGCCGACCGGCACAACGCCAATGCAGCCGAAAAAGCGGTCCCGCCCGCGCCGAACGGACACAGGGTCGCGATCGTCGGGTCCGGTCCAAGCGGGCTTACCTGCGCGGGCGATCTCGCCAAGAAAGGCTACAAAGTCTCGGTGTTTGAAGCGCTGCATACCGCGGGCGGCGTGCTCGTGTACGGCATTCCGGAGTTCCGTCTGCCCAAAAGCATCGTCGCGAAGGAAGTGGAAACGCTCAAAGAACTCGGCGTGGAGATTGAGACCAACGTCGTGATCGGCAAGACGCTGACGGTCGACGAGCTGTTTGACATGGGCTTTGAAGCCGTGTTCATCGGCTCCGGCGCGGGGCTGCCGAACTTTATGAATATCCCGGGCGAGAGCTTAAAGGGCGTGTATTCGGCAAACGAGTTTCTGACGCGTTCAAACCTGATGAAGGCATACCTCGATCATCCGAACACCCCGATCATGAAAGGCGGAAACGTGGCGGTGGTCGGCGGCGGCAACGTCGCGATGGATGCGGCAAGAACCGCGCTGCGGCTCGGCGCCGGGCACGTTTACATCGTCTACCGCCGCTCGATGGAAGAGCTCCCGGCAAGACGCGAGGAGGTCGAGCATGCAATGGAGGAGGGGATCGACTTCCGGCTCCTCAACAATCCGGTGGAGATTCTGGGATACCGGAATCCCGACGATCCGCGCGATCCGAAGAACGGATTCGTGACCGGTATGCGCTGTATCCGTATGGAGCTCGGCGAGCCGGACGCCAAGGGCCGCCGCCGTCCCGTTCCGATTCCGGGCAGCGAGTTCACGCTCGATGTGGACACGGTCATCATGGCGATCGGCACGAGTCCGAACCCGCTGATCAAGAATACGACCGAGGGTCTCGAGGTCAACGCGCATGGCGGCATCATCGTCAACGAAGACGGACTCACCTCGCGGGAACACGTCTACGCAGGCGGCGACGCCGTCACGGGCGCGGCGACGGTCATCTCGGCAATGGGCGCAGGCAAGATCGCGGCAAAAGCGATCGACGAAGCGCTGTCCGCAAACTAATATTTCGCAGAACAGTAAAACCCCGCTGCAACGCGCAGCGGGGTTTTATGTATACAAGGTTAAGACTGCGCACAGAACCGGCAAAGACGCGCGGCGGCTTCTGCAAGGAGCGTCGCGTCCTGCGTATATGCAAGACGCACGTATCCGGGGCAGAGAAACGCGCTGCCCGGGGTGATGGCGACGCCCTGCGTATCAAGAAGCCGACGGCAGAAGCGAACGTCGTCGCCGTCGATCTTTGTAACGTCGAGCCAGAGATAAAACGCGCCGGCGCTCTTTTGCCCGTGCAGCTGCGGGATCTCGGAAACCGCGGACCAAAGGAGGTCGCGGCGGGCTCTGAAGAGTTCGCGCAGACGGTCCGACCACGTGTCGCGAAGCGACAGAACCGCAATTGCGGCGCGTTCCGAAAGCGAGCAGGGACAGCCGACCGCGTGGCTTAAAAAGCCGGACATTGCGGCGGCGGCAGGATCGGGCGCAACCGCGTAGCCGAGCCGAAGACCTGCCATGGCGTAGGTCTTTGACGCGCTGTCGATAAGAATCAGCCGGTCCCGCACGTCCGGGAAGTCATACAGGCTGACAAACGCATCCTCGTACACGAACGCGCCGTAGACCTCGTCCGCAATGAGCCACAGATCATGCGCTTTGCAGAATTCGACGATCGCGCGGAGCGCGTCGGCATCGTAAACGGCGCCGGTCGGATTGGTCGGATGATTCAGGAGCAGCGCCTTTGCGCGGGGCGTGACGCTGTGTTCAAGATCGTGCCGCGTAACGGTGAACCCGTTTTGCGCACGGCATGGAACCGGTACGGGGACGGCGCCGAACAGGCGAATCATCTCCGGATAACTCGTGTAGCAGGGCGTGGGCAAAAGCACCTCGTCGCCGGGACCTAAGATGCATCCGATCGCGGCAGACAGCAGCGGCTTTGCGCCCGATGAGATCAGGATTTGTCCGTCCGTCCAGCCTTTTTTCCGGCGCACGGCTTCCCTGAGATCGGCAGAGCCTGTCGCGGGCACGTATCCGGTCCGATCCGCTTCCAATGCGGCGATCAAGGCGGCTTTGCCTTCGTCAGGAATCGGCAGATCGACCTGACCCGCGGTAAGGTTGATGATGTCCCTTCCGGCGGCGGACAGTTCCCGCGCCGCAAGGTCCAGGGACATGGTGACGGAAGCGGGTACCGTGCGGACGATCGGTTTCATGTTCGGTTCCCCCATCGGTTGATCAGCAGAACGGCGGTTACGTCACCCGCTACGTTCAAGGATGTGTACGACATATCCAGAAGCCGGTAGATCCCCGCATACATGCCTAAAAACAGTCCGGCATCCGGCATCCCCAGAAGACTTAAAAACGTCGCGCCGAGAACGATCCCGCCGCCGGGGATCCCGGGCGCCGCCATATTCAGGAGCTCCGCAATCAGCAGCATCCACAAAAACAGCCCGAGCGTAACCGGACGGCCGGTCATCTGCATGGTGAACAGTCCGAGCAGGCTGAAAGAGACCGCGCCGCCGCACATATGGACGGTGCAGCCGAGCGGCGCAACGACGCCGGTGACGTTCTCCGGCACGCCGAACTCCTCGCGGCAGGTACGCAGGGTCTCCGGCAGGGTCGCCGCGGAGGAGCAGGTGGAGAGCGACGTTAAAAACATGCGTCCCGTCTTGCGGAAATACGTGATCGGATCGATGCCGCAGATCAGCCAGAGCGGCAGGACCATGACGAGCAGCAGGATCAGCACGGAGCCGCCCCACGCGCAGAGCACGTAGGAGAGCGCACCTTTGAGCGCATCGACGCCGAAGCCGGACGTGCAGCGTCCCATCAGAACGAACACGCCGAGCGGCGTCAGATACAGCACATAGGAAAGCATGCGGGAAAAGACGGTTTCAAGCTCCGAAAACAGCGCGATTACGCGTTCGGCGCGGACGCGCTGTGCCGCGAGCCCCATGCAGAACGCAAACAGGATGCACGGGAGCATGGCGCCGCCCGTGAGCGACGCAAAGATGTTGTCGGAAAAGACGGAGCGGAAGAATCCCTCAAGAGACAGGTCGGCGACGGTCCCGGTCCACGGTTCTCCGCCGGACAGGGAAAACCCGACGCCGGGGGAGAGGATCGAGAACAGCACGCCCGAAACGGCAAAGGACACGGCAAACAGCGACACGAACAGCAGCAGGGATTTTCCGAGCGTCCCGGATGCGCTGCGCGCGCCGCGGGCGGCGGCGCAAAACACCGTGCACAGTACGATCGGCAGCGCCATCAGCTTCAGTAGATTGATGTAAACGGTGCCGAGAAACCCGATGTGCGTGAACACCTGCGGCACAATGAGCCCGAGCGCGCCGCCCGCAAAGAAGCAGACGAGCGTGATCAGGGAGAGCAATCGTGACCGGTTTGTAGCAAGACCTTTCTTCATAGCAAGTATTATATGATTCTGTGTGGAAAAAGTCAAACCGCAAAGAACGCCGCCTGATTTGACGGCAGCAGTCCGGATCAAGGAAAAAAGGATGTCCCGATGCGGTTTCGGAACATCCTCTTTGTGATTGTACGCTCAGTACAGCTTTGCGCCCGCGGGAATGTGCGGATCGAGCTGCAGGAGATGCAGCTTTTCTTCGCCGTTTTCCGTGTGGATTGCACTCAGCAGCATGCCGCAGGATTCGAGACCCATCATGGGACGCGGCGGCAGATTGGTGATCGCCACGCAGGTCTTTCCGATCAGGCTTTCCGGCTCGTAGAACGCGTGAATGCCGGAGAGAATGACGCGGTCCGTGCCGGTTCCGTCGTCGAGTGTGAACTTCAGAAGCTTCTTGGACTTTGGGACCGCTTCGCAGGCGAGCACCTTAACCGCACGGAAATCGGACTTAGAGAAGGTTTCAAAGTCCACGAAATCCTGAAACAGCGGTTCGATCTCGACG
>CAJOKM010000045.1 GCA_905235205.1 uncultured Clostridia bacterium
TTCGCCGCTGTATTTCCTGTTCGGTTTTCCTTTTGGCATTTAAAATCACCCCACTTGTTAGCATTATATCACATGTCTAACAATTGGGGTGCAGTTCACCTTTGGGGCAATCCGTTTGAGACTTAGTTTTCATCCAGTTTCCGTTCCAGAATCCGGGCAGCGCTTTGTACAAAGCCGAAGCACGAGCGCGCATGGAACGCGGCCGACGCGCGCGACGTGGGCGTTGGGTCGTTCTGCCCGTTTTTGCGAAGCTCCAATAGTTCGCGGCAGACGATCGAGCCGTTCTCCTCGCGGAAGCGGTTGGCGAGCGCCTGCACGTTCTGATAGTGCGCTTTTTTCGCTTCCGGATCGGAAAGATCGTCGTACCCGCGCAAAAGCCCGTAGACCATCATCATGCCGGATACGGCGCCGCAGACCTCACGCAGCCGTCCGATGCCGCCGCCGAACGAGGAAGCGAGCCTGCACGCGGTCTTTTCGTCCATGCCGAGCTCGTCCGCGTAGGCCAGCATGACCGCCTGCGCGCAGTTCGCGCCGTTCTGAAACGCCTGAAGCGCTTTTTCTTCGTGTGTCATAGCGCTTCGATCTTCCTTGAGAGTTCGTCAAGCCAGTCGCCCTCGTAGAGCTCGATGAGTCCCGCGTCGCACGCGGCGGCAAGCTTCGGATGGATCGGGATGCGGCAGACGGTTTCGATGCCGTTTTCCTTTGCGACGGCGTCGAGACGGCTTTCGCCGAACAGGTTGTGCCGTTTTCCGCAGTCGGGGCATTCGAAGTAGCTGTAGTTCTCGACGACGCCGAGGACGGGGATGTGCATCATGTTCGCCATGTTGACGGCCTTCTGCACGACCATGCCGACGAGCTCCTGCGGCGACGTGACGACGACGACGCCGTCGATCGGCAGGGACTGGAACACGGTCAACGGCACGTCGCCGGTTCCCGGCGGCATGTCGATGAACATCACGTCAACGTCCTTCCAGATGACGTCGCTCCAGAACTGCTTGACGGTTCCGGCAACGATCGGTCCGCGCCAGATGACGGGATCGGTCTCGTTTTCGAGCAGCAGGTTGATCGACATCAGGTCGACGCCGAGCTTGGAGCGCGAGGGCAGAAGCCCGAGGTCGTTTCCGGCCGCTTTCTCGTGCACGCCGAACGCGTTGGGGATCGACGGACCGGTGATGTCGGCGTCGAGGATCGCGGCGTGATCGCCGCTGCGCATCGCGTTGACGGCTAAAAGCGAGGTGACCAGCGACTTGCCGACGCCGCCCTTGCCGGACAGCACGGCGATGACCTTCTTCACGGAAGAAAGCGGATGCGGCTGCGCGCGGAAATCGACGGGCGCTTCGGTGCGTTCCGCGCAGGATTCCGAACAGGTACTGCAATCTTGGGTGCAATCGCTCATGGGTTTATGGGTTCCTTTCCGGCGTCCTTAAGTCTTGGACGCCTTTGGTTTACTTGATTTGGAAGACTTGGGGATCTCGCCGGCAGCGGTCAGGGCGATCTTGGTGAGCACCGGACCGACCAGCTCATACACGAGCGTCGCAAACAGAACGATCGCGACGATCTGACTCGAAACGCCTGCGGCATGCAGTTCGGGATTCACGGCGACGGACTGCGCCATACCGATGGCGACGCCCGCCTGCGGCAGAAGCGTGATGCCGAGGAAATTGCGCACGGTGCGTTCCGACTTGGAGAGCGCCGCGCCGGCAAACGCGCCGAAATACTTGCCGAGCGAGCGCGCAGCGAGGTACACGACGCCTATCACGCCGACGGCTGGCAGGATCGTCAGATCGAGCTCCGCGCCGGAGAGCACGAAGAACAGCATGAACAGCGGCGGCGTCCACTGTTCGGTGCCTTCGAGGATCTCGATCGCGTCGTTTCTGAGGTTCGCAAACAGCGCGCCGATCATCATGCACACAAGCAGCGAGCTTAAGTTTAGCAGCTCGGAGAACGCCACGCCGAGGATGACGGCTGCGATCATCAGGCACAGCCGGTTCGCCTTCGAGCGGAAAAACCGCATACAAAGCGTGAGCAGCGCGCCGAGCGCGGCGCCGATGCCGATCGAGAGCACAATCTCTAAAAGCGGCTTTAAGAGCGCTTCCGACACGGTGATGGCGGCGCCGGAGCACAGCGATTTCGCGAGCGAGAAGCAGATCGAAAAGATCATCAGTCCCACCGCGTCGTCAAACGCCACGACGGGCAGAAGCGTATCGGTCACGGGACCCTTGGCGCGGTACTGTCGCACGACCATCAGCGTCGCGGCAGGCGCGGTTGCGGCGGCGATCGCGCCCAAAAGCAGCGCCATCGAAATGCGCACGGTGTCGCTTTCGTTCGGGATCAAAAGCAGCGCGCCGATCACGAACAGCACGGTCGTCGCCGCCTGCACGAGCGTAATCACGATGATGCGCACGCCGAGCTTTTTGATATACAAGAGCTTGAACTCGCCGCCGATCGAAAACGCGATAAAGCCGAGCGCGACGTCGGTCACGGGCGCGAGCGACTGTACGGAATCGTTCGTAAGAAGGCAAACGCCGTCGCCGAAGATCAGCGGCAGCAGATACGGCCCTATGAGAAGCCCGGCGAACAGATAGCCGGTGACGTTGGGCAGGTGCAGAAGTTTCATCAGGCGCGAAAGAGCGAGCCCGCCGACCATGGCAAGCCCGAGCGCCATAAGCGCGGACAGAAAAGGCATGGGGTTACTCCTCGATTCCCTCAAACGAGCTGATGGGGATGGTGAACATCACGCCTTTTTTGCCGAGACCGTTTGTATTGCGGCGAACCACGCGCTTGGCGTGTTCGATCTGATCCTCGTTCAGCAGCAGAAACGCCGTATGGCTCGGTTCAAACTCGGACCGGACCAGTTTGGAAACGCCCGCAAAGATCGGCGCGGCATTGATATCGCTTTCCAAAAGCGCGTGTTTTAAGCTCGTGCTGTCGAACACGATCCCGTTCATGCCGTGCGCGCGAAGTCCCTCGAGCGTGTTTAGGAATTCATCGCATTTGTCGATCGTTATCACTAACAACTGCATCGTCTTTTGCTCCTTATCTTTCACTACCGAAAGACCATTATACCCCTCTTTTTGAAAAAGTCAATCCAGCAGGAACGAAAGCGCTTCGCCGATCTTTTCACGGACGCATATGGTCGCTTCCCGGTCGCGGGGCGTGGGGGAGAGATTGATCACGATCAAGGTTTCGCCGCGGAAATAATCGATCAGTCCCGCCGCGGGATAGACCGCAAGCGAGGTTCCGCCCACGATCATCGTGTCCGCCTCGCGGATCGAGCGGATCGCGTCGGTCACAACGCCGTTGTCCAGCCCTTCGCCGTACAGCACCACGTCCGGCTTGATGATCCCGCCGCAGTCGCACGTCGGCACGCCGTCCATCTTCATGATCTGGTCGAGCGAATACAACCTGCGGCATTTTGTGCAGTGATTCCGGTATATGCTGCCGTGCAGCTCGCATACGTGTTTGCTTCCCGCCGCCTGATGCAATCCGTCGATGTTCTGTGTCACGACAGCGTTGAGCCTGCCGTCCGCCTCGAGTTTCGCAAGCGCCTTGTGCGCCTTGTTCGGCTTCGCGTCCGGATAGATCAGATACTTCTTATAATAATCGTAGAAGATCTCCGGGTAGTCCTCGAAGAAGTCGATCGACAGCAGCGTTTCGGGCGGTACGCCGTACGCCTTGACCGCCTGAAAAACGCCGTCGCTGGAGCGGAAATCCGGGATTCCGCTCTCCGTACTGAGTCCCGCACCGCCCAAAAACACGATCTTTTTCGCCTTGTCGAGAAGCTCTCGCAGCGTATCCATAGCCGATTCCTCCCATTTTATTGTAATATCGTTCGCTTTCTGCTATACTGACAGTATGACAGAGTCAAGCCGTTGGTTTCATGCGCGCCCGGCAGCGGGCGCGGCGTTCGGCGCGCTGCTTGCGGCGATTCTCGGATCGCTCGCGCCGGACTGGATCCTGCTGCTTCTGTGCGCGCTGCTCGTGCCCGTTACGGCGTTTCTGTTTCGGAAGCGGAGCGCGCTGTTTCTGCTGCCGCTTCTGATGCTGCTCGTCCTGATACGGATCACGCTTCTCCCGGAGAAGCTTTCCGGGGACGGCGCGATCGCACAATTTCTGTTTCGGCTCAGAGCGTCGCTTCTCGGCAATGCCGACGCGCTGTTTTCGGACGAAGCCGCCGCGGCAAGGGGACTGCTGCTCGGCGATGCCGGCATGCTGACCGCTTCGGAGCACGCGCAGTACGCTAACGTGGGTCTTTTGCACCTGTTCGCCGTTTCGGGACTGCACGTTACCGTGCTTGTCGGCATGCTGTCGGGACTCATCCGCACCCAAAACCGCGCGCTCGGTCTCGGTTTGCTGACCCTGTTTCTGCTGTTCTTCTGCGCGGTCACCGGGTTTTCGGCGTCGGTCCTGCGCGCGGCGTTCGTACTGATCGGCTTCCGTGTTTCCCGGACCTTTGACCGCAGACCGGATGCGCCGTCGATCTTCTGTCACGCCTTTGCGCTGACGCTGCTTGTCGAGCCGTTTGCGTTCCGAAAAGCAGGGTTTCAGCTTTCGTTCGCCGCGATGGGCGGTATGGTGCTGTTCGCAAGGGCGTTTCGGAAAGCGTTTCCGAAGCGTATGCGCAGCCTTCGGATCGCATCCGCGCTGTCCGGCGCGTCTGCGGCAACGGTCGGGATGCTGCCGGTTTTGGCAGTTCATTTCGGCGCGCTCGCGTGGGCGTCGATCCCGCTTTCGATCCTGCTGATTCCGACCATGCCGGTCATCCTGCTGTGCGGGTTTTTCGCCGTACTGCTGTACGGGATTGCGCCGCATCTTTCCGAGATTCTGTCCTATCCGGCGTACGGCGCGATCAAATTGATTTCGCTCACCGCGCAGTCGCTCGACGTGCCGGTGCTGAGACTTCCCGCGCCGCAGCCGTGGGTGATCGCGCTGTATTTCCTTGCGCTTCTGCTCTGCTCACCGCTGTTTCTCAAAAACCGCAAGCGCCCGCCGTGGCTCGGACTGGGGCTACTGACGGTTTCGGTTCTTCTTTGGTTTTTGTTATGAACGAGAAGACTGGTGAGAATGGTATCAGAAGCCGCGTTCTTCGCCCGGGAGCTATACTCGCGTATGCGAACGGGCGAAAACGTCGGCTAATTTGCGGCGAAAGAATGAAAGAAAGGGCAAAAATGCCCTTTCTTCATGCTTGACTACGTTTTTTTCCCTCGCCGCAAATGGTCTGGTGCCGTTATCGACAGTCTCATTTCCGTAAAAATGCCGGGATGTCCAGCTTGTTCGTCGGGCGCTCGTTGTAGTCCCTGCGCACGTCGGCGGACGGATCGCGGTAGAGCGGCTGCTGCGCCGGCTTTTCCGGCACGCCCATGTCGGGGTCGGGCGCCTTTTCGGGTTCGGCATACGAGCGTGCGGAGAACGCGTTCTGCGCGGAGGCGGGACCGTTCAGGTTCAGACCGCCGAACGGACGCTGATCCGCGAAAGATCTTCTCGGAGCGCCGCCCATCTGGAGATCGCTCGCTTTTTCGGGCTCCTGCCGGTCAAAGCCGGTCGCGATGACGGTGATGCGGAGCGCGTCGCCCATGCTCTCGTCGATGTCGGCGCCGAAGATGATGTTCGCGTCGGGATCGGCGTTCTCTGCAATGATCTCCGCCGCCTCGTTGACTTCGAGCAGAGAGAGGTCGCCGCCGCCGGTGATGTTCATGAGGATGCCCTTCGCGCCCTTGATCGAGGTTTCTAAGAGCGGACTTTCGACTGCCTGCCGCGCCGCTTCGCTTGCGCGCTTTTCGCCGCACGCGGAGCCGATGCCCATGTGCGCCATGCCTTTTTCCTTCATGATCGTCTTGACGTCCGCGAAGTCGAGGTTGATCATGGCGGGTACGGCGATCAGATCGGAAATGCCCTGGATGCCCTGACGGAGCACGTCGTCGGCGACGCGCAGCGCATCGGGCAGCGAGGACTTGCCGACGAGCGAGATCAGCTTATCGTTGGGGATCGTGATCAGCGTATCGACGGCGGGCTTGAGGTTCTGAATGCCCTGCTCGGCATTGCGCATGCGCACGCGTCCCTCGAAGGTAAACGGCTTTGTGACAACACCGACGGTCAGGATACCGAGCTCCTTTGCGCACTCCGCGATCACGGAAGCGGCGCCGGTGCCGGTGCCGCCGCCCATACCGGCGGTGATGAAGATCATATCGCTGCCGCGGAGCGCTTCGATGATGGCGTCACGGCTTTCATCGGCGGCTTTGCGGCCGATCTCGGGATCGGCGCCCGCGCCGAGGCCCTTGGTCAGCTTTTCGCCGATCTGGATCTTTTTCTGTCCTGCGCTCAACGCAAGCGCCTGCTTATCGGTATTGACGGCGATGAACTCCACGCCCTGCAGACCGTACTGAACCATACGGTTGACCGCGTTGCAGCCCGCTCCGCCGACGCCGACGACGCGGATCTGCGCAAAGTTGTTGTTGTCGTAATTGGTGTCAAACATGGATGGTGGTTCCCCCTTTGTTTATTTCATGAAGAAGTCCTTCAGTTTCTGCCAGAAGCTGGACTCGTCCCGTTCGGGTTCGGCAGGCCGGTCGTCGGCTGCGCGGTTGGCGAGGAGGACGAAGTTCAGCGCGCCGAACGCGCTGCAGTAGTTGGGCGAGGAGAGCCGCGGCGTCCACGGCATGTCCCTCTTGATCGGAAAGCCGAGCGTCTTTTTGAGATAGTCGAGCGATCCGCGCATCATCAGAAGTCCGCCGCCCGACAGGTACACGATCGGACGCGATTCCAGATTGACCTGCAGCCGGTCGAGCTCCGAGCGGATCTGGGCGGCGAGATCGTTTGCGCGCGCCTCGATGATGTAGGCGATCGTGCTGTTTTGCACGCGCTTCGATTCGTTTTCGGAGCGCAGAATCTCGGTCTTGTCGCCGTAATCGAGCGAGAACACGAACCGGCGCTTCGCCTGCTCGGCGGATTGCTGGGTCACGTCGAGACCGAACGCGAGATCGCTTGCGAACTGGTATCCGCCCATCGGAATGGTACTAAGGCCGGTCAGCGCGGCGTTTTCGATCACGCAGATATCGGTCTGGCGATAGCCCACGTCGATCAGGACGGCAGGGCGGACGCGTTCCGATTCGGGGATCAGCATGGTCGCTTCCCCGAGCGCGGCGCTCACGCACATGGAGATGTCCACGCCGATATCGTCCAAAGCGGACTGGATCGTTGCGATGTAATCCTCGCGCACGAACATATGCGCGATCAGTCCCGAGATCTCTTCGGTCACGATGCCCTGCGGCAGCTCGGACGAGGAGATGCCGTCGACGAGGAAGAACACCGGCGTGCTGTGCATCAGCACGTACCCCTGGGGCGTACCGATCTTGCGGTACGAAAGCTCGATCAGCTTATCGACGTCCGCGGGATCGACCACGCGCGCGTGCTCGCCGAGCGTCATGGTCATGTCCGAGAGCGTCAGCTTTGAAAACGAAGCGGGCACAGTCAGCGCGACGTCGCGAATCCGGGTGCGCGATTCCTGTTCGGCTTTCTGGACCGCGTCCACGATCGCGTCGTGCAGACTTTGCTTGTCCAAAAACCGATCTAAAAGGTATCCGTCGCATCCAGAAACGCCGGCGCCGTGTACAACGATGCCGCCTTTATCCAAAACGCTGCCCGAAAGGCAAACCACTTTCGAACTGCCGATGTCCAGTATCGCAGCAGGCCTCATGCTCATCCTCCGCAAAGATACATATATTATAGCAAAGGATTCCGCATGTCGCAACAGGTTTTCGGATTCGAAAATGACCGTTTTGAAAATTTTAACACGCAAATGTGACGAAAATGTATTATTTCTGAGACCATGACGCCCTTTTTTCGGGAATATTTCTTGTTTTTACGGCGAAAGAACGGTAAAATGCACGTATGTGGATACTGGATCTGGATCTCGACTTTTTTCTGAACGCCTGCTGTCCGCTCGCTTTATACGGCCAGCGCCCCGATTCGTCGTGCGCAAAGCCGTGGGAAACGGAGGCGGTCGAGGCGTTTTTAGAGCGGAATCTGGGGTTACGAAAAGACCGTCCGATTCCCGGGATCGTGACCGAAACGCACGACGGCGCGCTTGCGTTCTGGAAGGCGCGCATGGAAGCGGGCGCTTTGAACGCGCCGTTTTCGGTCGTGCACGTCGACGCGCATGCCGACCTCGGCATCGGGAAGCCCGGACCGGGATTTGTGCTGAACAACGTGCTGGGCATTCCACCGAAGGACCGAGACGCGTTCGAACGGTATTACGCGCAAAAACAGCTCGACGAGGCGAACTATCTGCTGTTTGCGCTGGCGTTTCGCTGGATCGACGCGCTGACGCTCGTGCGCGCGCCGTTCTCAAAGCCCGATCTTCCTTCATTCTGCGTGCCGGACGAAACGGGGTACGCGCCGATCCGGCTTCAGTCGTTTGTTACAAGCCTGTTTGAGCCGCGGTACGGGCGCGAGCCGGAGATCCCGCTCGCCGTTTGCAACGATCCGCGCGCGTATAGAGCGCCTGCGCCGTTTGCCTGTATGAACCTTGCGATCTCGCCGCGCTACGCGCCGAAGGAAGCGGACGCGCTCGTGCCGGTGATCGCGCAATATATGACGCTTGTATGAAACGGCGGTTCATGCTATACTGAAATACAGAGAACAACGGGGGAATACACCATGAAATGGCTGGAGCTGACGGTCTACACGACCGATGCGGGAACGGACGCGGTGTGCGCGGCGTTGAACGGCGCGGGCATCACCGGCCTGTCCATTGAGGAGAGCCGCGAAAAAGCGTTCGCGTTTTTGCGGGAGGCGGCGATCTTCTGGGACTTTGCGGACATGGATAAAATCGGCACGGACACGCCTTGCGTCAAGGGGTACGTTGCGGACTGTCCCGAGAACCTGCCCGTGGTCGAGGCGGCGAAAGCGGCGGTCGAACGCCTGAAAACGCTGGATCTTCCGGTCGATCTCGGCAGCCTTGTCATGACCGTGGCCTCGGTCGACGAGGAGGACTGGGCGAACAACTGGAAGCAGTACTATAAGCCGCTCGAAATCGGCAAGCGCCTGCTCATTCTGCCCTCGTGGGAGGAGCGCCCCGAAACGGACCGGATCGTGCTGAAGCTTGATCCGGGCATGGCGTTCGGCACCGGCGCGCATCACACGACGCGCATGTGCCTCGAGTTTCTCGAAAAGACGGTCAGAGCGGGCGAACCCATGCTCGATCTCGGCTGCGGCAGCGGGATTCTGTCGATCGCGGCAAGGCTCTTGGGCGCGACGGACGCGACGGCGGTGGACATCGATCCGATCGCGGAGTCGATCGCGTACGAGAACGCCGCGATGAACGGCATCGACCGCGCGCACTATCAGGTGCTGATCGGAAACGTGCTCTCCGATACGCGGCTGCAAAAGCGGATCGCGGGGCAGTATCCTGTCGTGGCGGCGAACATCGTTGCGGACGTGATCATCGCGCTTGCGCCGCTTGCGAGAACGCTCACAGCACCCGGCGGCGTATTTCTGGTGTCGGGCATCATCGACGAGCGGGTCGACGAGGTGATAAACGCGCTGAACGGTAGCGGCTTCTCCGTTTCGGAGCACAGCCGCGCGGAGGGCTGGAACGCCTTCCTTTGCAGATAGGATGCATCGGTTTTTTACAAACGAGATTCAGGGGAATACCGCCGTCGTGCGCGGCGAGGATGTGAAGCACATCTCGCGGGTGCTGCGGCTTCGCGCGGGCGACGCGGTCGAGCTATGCGACGGCACGGGGCGCGAGTGCGACGCGGTGATCGGGTCGATCGCGCCGGACGCGGTGACGTTTGAAACGCAGGCGTGGCGTCCCGCAAAGAGCGAACCGTGCGCCAGGGTTACGCTGTTTCAGTGTCTGCCCAAGGCGGGCAAGATGGAGACGATCATCCAGAAATGCGTCGAGCTCGGCGCCGAGGCGTTCGTGCCGGTGCAGTCCGAGCGGTGCGTGGTCGTGCTGAAGCCGCCGTACGCGGGACGCGTCGAGCGTTGGCAGCGCGTCAGCGAGGAAGCGGCGAAGCAGAGCCGCCGCGGCGTGATCCCGAAGGTGGAGGAGCCGGTCGCGCTTGAAAAGCTGACGTTTGACGGATTCGACACGATACTCGTCGCCTACGAGAACGAACGGACCGTTTCGCTGAAAACCGCGCTCCGTTCGGCGCATCCGTCGCGCGTTGCGATCGTGATCGGACCGGAGGGCGGGTTTTCGGAGGCAGAGATAAAAACGCTTACGGAAAATGGCGCGCAGTCCGTTTCGCTCGGACCGCGGATTCTCAGAACGGAAACGGCGGGCATGGCGATGCTCGCGCAGATTTTATACGAGGTGGAGCCGTGAACGTTGCATTCTTTACGCTCGGCTGCAAGGTGAATCATTACGAAACGCAGGCGATGGAGGAGCTCTTCCGCGCCGCGGGGCATGCGGTCGTGCCGTTTGACGCGGTCGCGGACGCGTACGTTGTGAATACGTGCACCGTCACGCAGATCGGGGACAAGAAATCGCGGCAGGCAATTTCGCAGGCGCACCGCAGAAATCCCGACGCGCCGATCGTTGCGGTCGGCTGTTACGCGGAGGTCGCAAAGGACGCGGTACAGGACCTGCCCGGCGTATCGCTGGTGCTCGGCACGGCGGGCAGGACGGAGATCGTATCCCTCGTTGAACAGACGGTCGCAAAGCATACGCCTTCGCCGACGTACCCGGCGCCGTTTGAACGGCATGCGTTCGAGGAGCTCACGGCGCAGCACGACAGCCGCACCCGCGCGACGCTGAAGGTGCAGGACGGCTGCAACAGCTTTTGCAGCTACTGCGTCATCCCGTTTGCGCGCGGCGCGCTGCGTTCGCGCACGCTCGAAAGCACGAAGCGCGAGCTCCTTAGCCTTGCAAAGAACGGCTACCGCGAGGTGGTGCTGACCGGCATCCAGCTTTCGGCATACGGCGTCGATCTTGAGGACAAGCCCGACCTTGCCGATCTGATCACGCTTGCGGACAGCGTTCCGGGACTGGAACGGCTGCGGCTCGGCTCGCTCGAGCCGCGGGTGATCACCGACCGGTTCCTGGCGGCGGCAAAGAGCAGCCGCACGCTGTGCGCGCAGTTCCATCTGTCCCTGCAAAGCGGCTCGGACACGGTTCTGATGCGTATGAACCGCCGCTACACGACGGCGCAGTACCGCGACGCGGTCGCGCGCATTCGAAGCGTCCTGCCCGACGCCGCGATCACCACGGACATCATCGCGGGATTCGTCGGGGAGACGGAAGCGGAGCACAACGAGACCATGCGCTTTGTCGAGGAGATCGGCTTTGCGCGCATCCATGTGTTTCCGTACTCGCGGCGCAGGGGGACCAAAGCGGACGCAATGGACGGACATCTTTCGCGCGCGGTCAAGGAAGCGAGGACCAGGGAGCTCATCGCACTCGGCGAGCGGCTCGAGGAAGCGTACGTCGACCGGCAGATCGGAAAAACGCTCGACGTACTGATGGAGGACGATGGAACCGGATATACGCGAACCTACGTGCGCGTGCGGGCGGACGCCGCATGCGGAGAAACGGTTCGGGTCAAAATAACGGGGCGGTCGGGAACGACCGGGCTCGGAGAAATCGAATAGGAGGAACGAAGCATGTGTTTATTCTGTAAGATCGTGGCAGGGGAGATCCCCTCAAAGAAGGCGTACGAGGACGAGAGCGTTTACGCGTTCCACGACATCGCGCCGCAGGCGCCGGTGCACATCCTGGTGATCCCGAAAGCGCACATTGAAAGCGCGCAGCAGCTGACGCGCGAAGACGACGCGCT
>CAJOKM010000046.1 GCA_905235205.1 uncultured Clostridia bacterium
GTATCCGGGCGTGCGCACCTATTACAGCCGCATCTATGAGAGCAAGTTCCTTTCGGGCGTCGTTGCCGGCGCATGCTCGCACAGCGACCGCATCGGCTATGTTGCCGCCGCGCCGATCTTCGGCGTGCCCGCAAGCATCAACGCGTTTGCGCTCGGCGCGCGGCTGGTCAACCCGCGCGCGGTGGTGAAACTGCGCTGGTCGTGCGTTGAATCCGATCCGTTTGCCGCGCTTCAAACCGACGGCGTCGACGTGATCTCCAATCACGAACTGTTTGCGCCGCAAGCGCCCTCCGCACCGTACGGACTGATCCGTCTGCATGACAACGGTATGCAGGAAGCGCTTGCCGCGCCGTACTGGAACTGGGGCGCGTTCTATCAAAAACTGCTTTCCGACATCCTGGAAGGACACTGGGAGGACGAAAGCGCGAACCGCAGCGCGATCGCGGTCAACTACTGGTGGGGCATGCAAAGCGGCACGGTCGGCATCACGCTTGCCGAAAAGCTGCCGGAGGGCGTGCGAACGCTTACCGAAACGCTTGCCCGCGCGCTCAGGGAGGGTCGGCTCGATCCGTTTCGCCGCGTGATGTCCGATCAGGACGGCATCGTGCGAAACGACGGTACGCGCTGGCTCTCGCCCGCGGAGATCCTGCATATGGACTGGCTTTCGGACACCGTAGAGGGCAGGATTCCCGCGTTTTCGGAGATCCTTCCGATGGCGCAGAACATCGTGCGGCTGGAGGGCGTCTATCGCGAGGACCTGCCGCCGCAAAAAGACGGACTGATCCTGTAATCGAACACAAGCCCCTTGCGTTTTTTATATACAGTTCCTTGACACGGCATGTCGGATCGTCGTATAATTTTGACACAGATCAAAGGCGGAATCGGCATGGCGGACCAGTTTACGAGAACACGGATGCTTTTGGGCAAGCCGGGCATGGACCGGCTTCGTTTGGCGCGCGTCGCGGTGTTCGGACTCGGCGGCGTCGGAAGCTTTGTCGCGGAGGCGCTTGCGCGAAGCGGCGTCGGCACGCTCGATCTGGTCGACGACGACTGTATCGCGCTGACGAATCTGAACCGTCTTCTCTACGCGACACAGGAGAATATCGGGCAGCCGAAGGTCGACGTGGTACGCGCGCGCGTGCACGCGATCTGCCCCGAAACGACAGTGCGTGCGCATCGCTGTTTTTATACGCTCGAAACAGCGGACATGTTTGATTTTACGCAGTACGACTATGTGGCGGACGCGATCGACACGGTCGCGGACAAGCTGCAGCTTGCCGAAGCGGCGCACTCCGTGAACGTGCCGGTCATCAGCTGCATGGGCGCGGGAAACAAGCTTGATCCGACCGCGTTCGAAGTCGCGGACATTTCCAAAACGAGCGTATGCCCGCTGGCGCGGGTCATGCGCCGCGAACTCAAAAAGCGCGGGATCACACACCTCAAAGTCGTCTATTCCAAAGAACAGCCGCTGGTCCCGATCACGGACAGCGAATCCGAAGAACCCGCCGGCGCGCATCAAAAGCGGCAAACGCCCGGGAGCGTCGCGTTCGTTCCGTCGGTTGCGGGACTGATCATGGCGGGCGAGATCATTTGCGATCTTGCCGGAATCAACAGAACACACCGTTAACCGCACAGAAAGGAGCTGTATATGCCGGGACCGCGCGGTCCGATGGGACCGAGAGGGTTTTTGACCGAAGAGGAAAAGCAGAACGTGCCGAAGGTCACGGGCAAACTGATCAAGCGGATCCTGTCCTACCTGAAGCCGTACTGGTTCCAGTTCCTGCTTGTGTTTTTGGCGATCCTCGTTTCGGCGGGCATCGGACTGCTGCCGAGCATCATCACCGGACGAATCGTCAACGAGGCGCTCGGCGGGCGCGATATGGCGCTGTTGATCAAGCTGCTGCTTGCCGCGTTCGCTACGCTGACCGCGTCGGAAGTGATCGGCGTTTTGGAAAGCTATATCAACGCGTGGATCTCAAGCCGCATCATCTTCGACATGAAGAATCAGATGTACGGGCATCTGCAGTCCATGCCGCACGCGTTTTTCACGACCGAAAAGCAGGGCGACATCATCACGCGCATGAACACCGATATCAGCGGCGTCAGCAGTGTGATCTCCGGAACGCTCTCAAGCATCGTGCGCAACATCGCCGTCGTCGTCACGACGGTCGTGGCGCTGTTTGCGATGAGCTGGCAGCTTGCGCTTGTCGGCATCGCGGTCATTCCGCTGTTGATCCTGCCGACGCGCTCCGCAGGCAAAACGCGCTGGAAACTGCTTTCCGAAAGCCAGAAAAAGAACGACGAGATGAACCAGCTCGTCAACGAAACGCTGTCCGTCTCCGGGTCGCTGCTGGTCAAGCTGTTTACGCGCGAACGCCGTGAAATGAAACGGTTTACCGCTGTCAATGAGGAAGTCACGCAGCTTTCGATGAAGGAACAGCGCAGCGGCAAGTGGTTTATGGTGCTGATGGGCATGTTCACCCAGCTCGGTCCGCTTCTGATCTACTTTGCGGGCGGATATTTCATCATCACAAAAAGCGATCCGACGCTGGACGTCGGTAAGATCGTCGCAAGCGTCGCGCTGATCAACCGGCTCTATCGCCCGGTGCAGTCGCTTCTCAATATCCACGTGGACTTCACGCGCTCGCTGGCGCTGTTTACGCGGATCTTTGATTATTTCGACATGGTTCCTTCGATCCGCCAGCCCGAGCACGCCAAACGTCCGAGCGTCAGGCATGCCGACATCCGCTATGAGCATGTTGCGTTCTCCTATTCGGAGGACAAGCCGCTGTTATTGGACGTCGATTTTACCGTGCCCGCGGGCAGGATGTACGCGATCGTCGGACCGTCGGGGTCCGGCAAGTCCACGATCGTCAACCTGCTTCCGCGCCTCTATGACGTCGACGCGGGAAGCGTGAAGATCGGCGACTGCGACGTGCGCGATTTCGATCTCGAATACCTTCGCAGAAGCATCGGCGTGGTCACGCAGGATTCGTATCTCTTTAACGGCACGATCCGCGAAAACCTGCTCTATGCCAGGGAAACGGCAAGCGAACAGGAGCTTTTGGACGCGATCAAAAACGCGAACCTGACCGAGTTTATCGAGAATCAGCCGGACGGGCTCGACACCGTTGTAGGCAACCGCGGGCTCAAACTGTCCGGCGGCGAAAAACAGCGGCTTTCGATCGCGCGTGTGATTTTGAAAAATCCGAGTATCCTGATCTTAGACGAGGCGACCTCCGCGCTCGACTCAATCTCGGAAACCGCGATCCAGGGCGCGCTGGAGCATCTGATGGACGGACGCACCAGCATCGTCATTGCGCACCGGCTCTCCACGATCTTAAAAGCGGATCGCATCCTGGTCGTGTGCGACGGAAGGATCGCCGAGCAGGGCACGCATGACGAACTGCTCGAACGCAACGGAACGTACCGCGAACTGTATGAAACACAGTTCCGCGAGGTCATTGAACGCGAAGCGGAACAGACGCATTGACCGCTGTGCGCCGGAACAAGGAGCTCGTATGAACCGCAGAAGTCTTTTGGGAATCCTTCTTGCGACCGTTTTATCGACGGTCTTCCTGTTCTGCGCATGCTCGTTTTTGGCGGTCGGTCTCTTTTATCATTTCTTTTATCTGCGCTACGACACCTACTGCCCGACCGACCTCACCGTTGCCGATCTTCATGAAACGGCCGTTCCGGTCACCTTTTCTTCGGACGGGACCGATCTGTCCGGTCTGTTCATCGGCGACGGTACAAACGGCGTGATCGTCATGGTGCACGGCATGCGCAGCGGCATGGACGCGCACTTTGCAGAAGCGGATTATTTCGCGGCGCACGGCTATACCGTGTTCGCCTTCGACGGTCGCGGCACGCGCACAAGCGGCGGCAGTTCGCGCGACAGCATCTCCGCCGCGCGCGACGACCTTGACGCGGCGCTCGATTATCTCGAATCAAGCGCATACGGTTCGCTTCCCGTATATCTGTACGGGCACAGCTCCGGCGGATACGCGGCGGCAACCGAACTGGAACGCGCCGACGCGGCCGTCGTGCTCAGCGCGTTTGACGATCCGATCGAAGTAATGTGCAGTTTTGCCGGTCGGTATGCAGGCTTCTTTGCTTATTCGCAAAAACCGTTTCTCGCGCTTTGGAACCGGTTCCATGCCGGTTCGGACGCCAATGAACGCGCCGATGAAGTGATCGACCGGACCGACGTTCCGATCCTGATCGTCTCCGGCAGCGACGACAGCGTCATCCCGCCCGATCTGTCCGTTGCAACAGCCGTGTCTGAAAGCGATCCGAACGTCTCCTGCCTCGAGTGGCGCGGCGGGCACTCCGGTCTGTGGCTTTGTGACGACGCGCTCGCCTATCGGGAAACCGTGAAAGACGCCGATCCGAAGACCGTCGACCGGCTTCGCTACAACGCCGTGGACCCGGTGTTTCTCGACATGGTGCTTGCGTTTTTCGCCGCATCGTAAAAGCAAAAAGAAACAGCGCGTTTCGGAACGCGCTGTTTTCGTTTGTCAATTTGATGCAATCAATAGCGATAGCCGTGGCTTGCCGCCACTACGATGATCACGATCAGGTAGATTACAAAGAACACCGTCAGCACGATGCCGAGGATCAGGCCGACCTTGGCAAGGATGCTGCCGACCTTCGCCTTGCCGGTAAGCTGTTCGCCCGCGGCGAGGAATGCCTTGACCTTGCCCTTCCCGATCGCCGAGAAGATGATGCCCAGAAAGCTCAGCCAGAACGTGCACGCAAACGCGATCCCCAGGATGCCGAACACCAGAATCGGCGTGGAAAGCGCAGCCGCTTCCGAGTTAACAACAGGCGTGCGATAAACCGGCTCCGCAGCCGGCGCGGCGGGCTGCTGATAGACAGGCTGTTCAACGGCCGGCGCGGCGGGCTGCTGATACATGGACTGCTCCATGACGGGCTCCTCGTAAACGGGCGCTTGTTCGACCGGCTCTTCCGCGACGGGTACTTCGATGGGCGTACCGCAGTTCGGGCAGAACTTTACGCCTTCATCCAATGCGGTTCCGCAATTATGACAGAACATTTGATACTTCCTCCTCTGTTTGAACTGCGTCTATTGTAGCACAGACAATTTCGGTTGACAAGCATACAAAAAGCGCCCGAAGGCGCTTCTTTGCGTTGTACTTATTGTACAGCGTACTACTGCAGCGCAGATGCCGCGCAGCTGCCTACGATCGCAACGATGATCCCGCAAACAATTGCAATGATGCTGAATACCAAACCGAGGGTCGCGAGGATCTTGCCGGTCTTTGCCTTGCCGGTCAGTTCGCCGGCTTCCGCAGCGTACTTCTTCGCCTTGGAAAGACCAATCGCAGAGAAGATAATGCCGAGGATACCGGACTCGCAGAAAACGAGACCCAGAATGCCGAAAACCAGGCTCTGCGTGGAAAGTTTTTGTTTCAGTTCTTCCATTGCTTTTCCCCTTTATCCTTTTTTATTCCAAACGTCGTTTCCGACTGTTTGTTCCGATTTTGCGAAACACGGTTCACCTTTGTTTAAGAGTATATCATATCTTCTGCCGGTTGGCAAGAAAAAGTTTTCGCCCCCCGCTCATGCGTCCATCTCGCCGAGAAACGAACGGATCGCCTCGTCATACTGCTCCGTATAATTGATGCGGATGCGCGAGTGTCCGGACGTCGGGAACCACACGATACGTTTCTGTTCGGACGGGCAGGCGTCGTAAAGCTGCTGCGCAAACTCCGGAAGCGAATACGGATCCTCGCGGCTGTGCAGCATCAAAAGCGGTTTGCGCATGTTTCCGATGCGCTTATACGGCCCGTCGGTCATGACGTTCGCGCCGCCGAAGATCCAAATATACAGCATGGTGACGTACCCGAGCGGGAACATCTTTTTGCCGCGCTCGTCAAAGTGCCGTTCCAATGACACGCCGAACGTGCGGTACATGCCCTCCGCCGCCATGCCGGAGAACCAGTCCGGGCATTTCGGGTTTGTCAGCACGAACAGCGCCGTCGAGCAGCCAATGCAGATGCCGTGCAGAAAGACCGACTCGTTTTTGAGCGTATCGTGCAGCAGCGCGCCCCAGCGCAGGATATCCTTATACTCACGGTATCCGAGCGAAGAGATCACGCCGTCGCTCTCGCCGTGCGCGCGGTTGTCGATGACCAGCACGTTGTATCCCGCCGCGCGGTACGGCTCCGCGAAAAAGTAGGAATACAGCAGCGATTCCATGCGTCCCGCAATGATGATCACCGCGCGCTTCGCTCCGAAATCAAAGTACTCGCCCTTCAAACGGAACCTGCCGCTTTTGATCTCCACCGGTTTTTTATATGCGGCGTAACGCCCGTCCCATTCGATGCCGATGTCGAACATGCGCCGGTATTCCTCGTCGTCCGGAATGCTGCATTCGCGTCCCCATTTCTTTTTCGAGGTCCGAACCAGAAGCTTGCTCCACAGCACGGCGCCCATAATCAGAAACGGAAGCACTCCGAACACAAATACCGCAGCGACTGCGAGCCAAATGATCTGCGTTGCCGTCATAGCGCCTCCTTAAAAGATCCCGATGATCCAGCGATATACATGCTGTCCGCCCGGAATGCAGTTGATTTCCATCATCGGATACCGTTCCGAAAACAGTTCAGTCAGTCGGTCCTCGTCCTCTGCGCCCGCGTCCTCACCGAGGAAGATCACGCAGCACTCGCGTTCGTCGAGACCCTCCACTTTGGAAAGTCCCTCCGAGAGCGCCTCAAACGGATCGCTCTCGGCCGAGAGCATCGCATCCCCGTCCACAACGATGGTTTCGCCCGTGCGGCACGTCACGCCGTCCCGCCTGAGGTCGCGTGTCGCAACCGCAACCGCCATCGTCTCGATGCTCTTTGCGCCTTCTCGCATCTGCCGGATGCGCTTTTCGACGTCGTCCGAATCCGGGATGTCCATTGAAACGGCGCAGTAGCCCTCCGCAATCGTTGCGGTCGGCAGCACGGTCACGTTTTCACGCCCCGAAAGCCGCACCGCCTGCTCCGCCGCGCGGACGATGTTCTTGTTATTGGGCAGCACGACGATCGCGTCCGCATCCAGGTACGAGAACGCTTTCACAAACTCCTCGCTCGAGGTGTTCATGGTGGGACCGCCGTCCAGCACACAGTCGCAGCCGAGGTTCTCAAAGGTTTCGATCATGCCCTCTCCATTGACCACCGTCACCACCGAAAGCGCGCGGTGCGGTCTCTTTTCCGCGAGCTTCTGCTCGCGCTCCGCGTGCTGGATATGCATGTTCTCAAGCTTGAACGTCAAAAACTCGCCGAACTCCTGCGCCGCCGTAATGACCTTGGCAGGCTTGAACGTGTGGATATGCACCTTGACTCTGCGGTCGATCTGCGTCACCACGAGCGAGCTGCCGTACAGCTGCAGGTCTGCAGTGAACGCGTCGAGACGGAACCGCTGCGTGTACTGCGGCGCTTTCATCAGCTGCAGGAGAAACTCCATGCAGTAGCCGTCCTCGAATACGGTATTCTCATTGAACAGCGCCATGCTCACGTCGACGTCCGCCGCCGCATCCGCACGCGGCGCTTCTGGCTGTGCATCGGCAAGCTCTTCGCCGTACAACAGCTTCAGCATGCCCTCAATGATATAGATATATCCGGCGCCGCCACTGTCGATCACGTTCGATTCCTTCAAAACGGGCAAAAGCTCCGGCGTCGCCGCCAGACTCTTCTTCATCTCGGCAATATAGATGGACAGCAGCGTTTCCACAGTCGTGCTGCGGTCGATCTGTGTGCGCGTACGCTCGATCCCCTCGCGCGCGACCGTCAGGATCGTCCCCTCGACCGGACGCACGACCGCGCGGTACGCCACCCGGTATCCGCGTATCAGCGCGTTTCGAAGATCCGCCACGTTCGCCGCCGCGCAGCGCGACAGCTCCTGATAAAAGCCGTTGAACAGCTGCGAAAGGATCACGCCCGAATTGCCGCGGGCGCCGAACAGCAGGCCCTCGGAAAACGCTTTCAGATAGGTGCAAAGCTCGGGGCTGCTCTGTGCAAAGCGCAGCCCTTTTTCAAGCGTCAGGCACATATTGGTTCCCGTATCGCCGTCCGGGACCGGGAAAACGTTCAATGCGTTGATTTCATCGCGATGCAGTTTGAGACAGGCAAGTCCGTTGCGGATCATCCGCTCAAACAGTACGCCGTTTACTCTTCTGGTGCTCATAGAGAATCTCGTAAAGACTAAGGTTATACTTCGGGATTGTTTTTGTCATTCAGACCGATATGCGTAATCTTTTTCGGCAGAAAGAACGTAAAGGCAAATGATACGATCATTGCAATTCCGCAGATCAGCGTCATATATGTCATTGCGCCGATTGCGCCGTCCGGAACATCCTTCGATGCATTTTTCAATGCAACCAGAACCGGTCCCTGCGCTATACCGGTTGCAATTCCGGAAAACACACCTTGAATCGCAAAGAACATAGCAGAGTGAGATACACCAGTTTCCTGTTCTTCATCTGCTGCCAACTGGCTCGGAATCGAATACGCGACCGCAAACAACGCGCCGACCGCAAATGAGCAAATGATACCGGAAACAATTGACATAACCGTTCTGAGAAGCTCTTGTGACCTGGGAATCAGACCAACAAAGAACATGCAAATCATTCCGACCGCATAGGTCAGCAGTACATATCGGAATGCAAAGCCGAATCCCTTTTTCTTGATGATACGATTATAAAGAATCAGCGTAAACGGCACCGGAGCAAACGAGCACCCCATGATAAAGATCATATTCAGCCCGGTATATGAGAAATACTCATTGATGCCGCCGAGGAACAGATTGACACCGAAATTCATAAAAAGAATGACGATCATCCAGAGAATAAACGAGCGATTCTTGAACGTATACGCTACTGATTTAAACAGATTGACTGTGCGCGTGCCGTTCGCGAGAATGCGCGTCCCCTTGGTAGAGGGTTCTTTAATCATGAACAGCGGAATCAGCATTGTAAGCACCAGCGGCAGGACAAGCAGTGCAACAAGCCGCACGTTCAGGCCATTCAGCATAGCGCGCACAACAACATAACCGAGAATAAAATAAACGACGTCACAGACAGACTTTACATTGGAAAGGAAGGCGCGTTCCATATCCGTTTCAACAATTTCGGTAAATGTCGCATAATAGGTGACCATCGTCAGCGTGTAAAAGCTGTAGAACACGCACAGGACCAAGCCGAAATAGATCGTATTGAGTAAGGTTGCTCCCTGCGGGTTCGGAATGACCAGAAACAGAAGATATGCTAAGATCATCGGGACAAGACCGATGATGATTGCCGGACGACGACGTCCGAAGCGCGTTTGCAACCGGTCGGTAAACGACGCCATCGGAATATCGATTATGCCATCGATGATTTTGGCGATCAGCACGAACGTTGCCCAAACTCCCGCGACAACCAGATCATTGCCCGTATAGGTCTGCATCAAGATTGCTTTTCCCTGAAATCCGCCGATCAACAGCGCACTGCAGAGATATGTCCCCATCATCAGGTTCAGCAGATTTACCCCAAAGCCGCTGCATGCATACAGCAACATTTGCCACTTACGATTCAGTTTCCTCATACTCCTCTTTTCCCCCAAGTCAATCCGGTTACGTTATTCCGCGGAGAGCGTTTCAATGAGCGCGCGTTCTTCGGAGAGGTCCTTGCTGATCGGTTTGCCCACGTAGTATGCCGCCATGAGCCCGGGACCGACGTTGATGCCGCAAAGCGGATGCACGTCGTTGATATAGACGGCTTTCGGGTGGAACTTCTCTTCGATCATAGCTTTATACTGCTCCGCCTGCGGCAAACGATTCGTCTGCGCGATGAAGATGATCTGCTCCTCCGGATTTTCGATCGTCTTCTCGATATAGCCCATCAGCACTTCGTACGCCTTTTTCGCACCCTTGATCTTGCCGAGCACGGTGGTCATGCCGTTGTAATCGAACTCGCCGATCGGCTTGACGCCGGCAAGCGTGCCGAAGAACGCCTTCGCGTGCGTCACGCGGCCCTTTCTCGCTACGAACGTGAGATCATCGAGCCAGCCCGCCTGATGGAAGCGGTTCTTATTCTCTTCAAGCCATGCGGCGACTTCGTCGATCGACTCGCCCGCGTTCCGGTGCATGGCTGCATAAACTGCCATCAGTCCGAACCCCGGTCCGAAACGCATGGAATCGACAACGATAATCTTACAGTCCGGATACTGCTGCATCGTCTGCTCCGCCGCTTCACGCATAAAACTGTTCGCGCCGCTTATGCCTGCGGAAATCGACATTGCAATGACGTCCTTGCCCTTTTGTGCCTCTTCCCCGAACGCCGCGGCAAACTCCGCCACGCTTGCAGGCGACGTGGTATACCCCATCGGATTCTTTTTGAGATCGGCGTAGAACGCGTCGCGCGTCATGCCGTGCTCCCACGCGGGCATGGAATCATACTCGGTCTGATCCGGGGTGGTGAAGTGTCCGGCGACGACCTTGATGTCATACTCCGAACGGAACTGTTCATTGAGATCACAGGTCGCATCCGCAATGATTGTAAACTGTCGCATGCTGTCCTCCTTGTTTTTCCTCCGCGTCAATTCTTCCGCGCGGACAGATTTTTCGCACAATAACAGATCCATTTTAGCGCATGAACGAAAAAAACGCAAGCTTTCTTTCATGAACGATCCGCGATGCGCCAAGGTACATGCAGAAGCAAACGAACGGGAGGGCTGTCCGGTCAAAAACAGGCTCAACCAAAAGCAAACCGGGCTCCAAGATATGGACCGGATCAATACATGTTTTCTTTGTCAAAACTGCTTTCTACTCCAGATACCCGGCTCTGGCCGTGACGCCGAAGTGCGCTTCGATCGCATGCAGCTGCGCGTCGGTGATCGTGTTTTTAATCGGAAGATGCGCGATCTTCAGATAGACCTCTGCGGCTTTCTCTGCAGTTTCGATCAGTCCGAACGTTTCATCCAGATCCCTGCCCGCGCCGTAAATGCCGTGCTGCGCCCAGACGACAAGCCGCGCGGTCTGCATCTTCTTTGCGGTCGCAAGTCCGATCTCGTTGGTGCCGCAGAGCATCCACGGCAGCACGTTGACTCCGTCCGGGAAAACCATCATGCACTCGGTACACATCCGCCACAGCGTGCGCGTAAAGGCACGCTCGTCAAGATCGTGCACGAAGGTCATCGCAAGCAGGTTGGACGGATGGCAATGCATGACGACACGGTTCTTCGGATCGACCGCGAGGCGAGAGACGTGACTCATCATGTGGGCGGGAAACTCCGACGTAACACGTCCGCCGTCTGAGAATCCCCAAAGGAGCTCCGCCTGCGTCCCGTTTTGGGCGAGACGGACGACGCCGAGATTCTTTGCGGGATCGTACTGCACGTTCTTGAAATACTTGCCCGTTCCGGTAACCAGAAAGAGCTTTCCCGAAAGCTCCGGCGCGCAAAACCCGATCGGGACGGTGCGAATGACACGATTCAGATCAAGGTATTCGCCAACCTCCGCTTCGTCCAGCAGCACGGAGATATTGCCGCCGTTGCGCTCGTCCCAACCGTGCTCGTACATGTTCGTCGCCGTGCGGATCAGTTCCGCCATGAACGGCGCGCTCAAAAGATCTTTCATTCGTCTGCCTCCCCGATCCGTTCGTGTATATTCCGTTCGTGTATATACCGATCCTGATCTTCGCCCGGTATTCGCCTTGAAACGTTCTGGCCCTATTATAGCAGATCGGCGGCGGTTTATCAATTCATCCGGTACGTTTTGTACAGCGGAATACTTGACAAGGAGCCCGAAAGCAAGTATAATTCTTTTCGTGTTTTTATATGATATATCGCTTATGCGAACAGTGAAACGATCCGAACCGAATATGAATGGTATCCGTGATAGATGAACGACTGACGTCCATCCGCAGGCATTTCTCCCCTCGGACGGACGTCGCTCTTTTCCGAAGGGGAATGGGAGGATGGATATGAAAAAGTATGTTTTTGTGACCGGCGGTGTGGTGTCCGGTCTCGGCAAGGGGATCACGGCGGCGTCGCTCGGACGGCTTTTGAAGGCGCGCGGGTTCAAAATCGCGGCGCAGAAGCTCGATCCGTACATCAATGTCGATCCGGGCACGATGAGTCCGTATCAGCACGGCGAAGTCTATGTGACCGAGGACGGCGCGGAAACGGATCTCGATCTCGGGCATTACGAGCGCTTTATTGACGAGGATCTGAACCGCTATTCCAATCTGACGACCGGCAAGGTCTACGCAAACGTGCTTGCGCGCGAGCGGCAGGGCGGGTATCTCGGCAAGACGGTGCAGACGATCCCGCATATCACCGATGAGATCAAACGGTTCATCTACCGCGTCGGCGAAAAAACGGACGCGGACATCGTGATCACAGAGGTCGGCGGTACGACCGGCGACATCGAGGGACAGCCGTTTTTAGAGGCGATCCGGCAGGTCGGGCGCGAGGTCGGACGCGACAACGCGATCTATATTCATGTGACCCTCGTCCCCTATCTCAAAGCGAGCGGCGAGCACAAATCCAAGCCGACCCAGCATTCGGTCAAGGAACTGCAGGGCATGGGCATTTCGCCGGACGTGCTCGTTCTGCGCTGCGACGAGCCGATCACGGACGACGGCATCTTTGAAAAGATCGCGCATTTCTGCAACGTCGATCGGGACTGCGTGATCGAGAACCTGACGCTTGAAACGCTGTATGAGGCGCCGCTGTACCTCGAACAGGCGCGATTTTCCGAGATCGTCTGCCGGAAACTGCATTTGACACCGCCCGCGCCGGATCTTTCGGAGTGGTCGGAGATGGTCGAGCGCATCAAGCACCCGCGCGGCTCTGTTACGATCGCGATCGTCGGCAAGTACACACAGCTGCACGACGCGTACCTTTCGATCGTCGAAGCGCTCAGGCATGCGGGCTATCACCGCGGCGTAGCGATCCGTATCCACTGGATCGATTCGGAAACGTTCACGCCGGACGACCTTGCGGGCGTTGACGGCGTGCTGATTCCCGGCGGGTTCGGCAGCCGCGGCATCGAGGGCATGATCGACGCGGCGGCGTACGCGAGAACGCACGGGCTCCCGTACTTCGGCATCTGCCTCGGCATGCAGATTATGTGCATCGAATACGCGCGAAACGCGCTCGGCTGGAAGGATGCGAACTCCGGCGAGTTCGATCCCGAAAGCGCACACAAGGTCATCGATTTTATGCCCGGGCAGAGCAACGAGATCGACAAGGGCGGCACGCTGCGGCTGGGCAGTTATCCGTGCGCGGTACAGCCGGACACGACGCTTTCGCGCTGCTACCGGCGCGAGATGATCGCGGAGCGGCACCGCCACCGTTATGAACTGAACAACGTGTTCCGACGGCAGCTTTCGGACGCGGGGCTGACGTTCTCGGGCGTTTCTCCGGACGAACGTCTGGTCGAAGCCGCCGAGATCACGGATGCGCCGTTTTACGTCGGCGTGCAGTTTCATCCGGAGTTCAAAAGCCGGCCGAATAAACCGCATCCGCTGTTCCTCGGGTTTGTCGCGGCGGCGCAGGACCATTCGCCCGACGCATAAGGCAGCGGAGAACGTCTATAAAGAGATTCACGGAGGAGAAAACCATGTGTGGAATTGTGGGATACACCGGCAACCGGCCGGCGGCGCCGATCCTTTTGGACGGATTGTCCAAGCTCGAATATCGCGGGTATGATTCCGCAGGGCTTGCCGTGCGCAGCGGCGATGCGCTTGCCGAGGTCGTGAAAGCGACCGGTAAACTGAAAAACCTGATCGAAATGACCGACGAAGGGCGGACCATGCCCGGCTTTTGCGGGATCGGGCATACGCGCTGGGCGACGCACGGCGAACCGAGCCGCGCAAACGCGCACCCGCACGTTTCCGGCAACGCTACGGGCTCCGGTTCCGGTCCCGTCGAATCGGACGTGGTCGGCGTGCATAACGGGATCATCGAAAACTACGAAGAGCTCAAGCAGAAGCTTCTGAACAACGGCTACCGCTTTTACAGCGGTACGGATACCGAAGTCGTCATCAAGCTTGTCGACTATTATTATAAAAAATACAAGATCGGTCCGATTGACGCGATCAACCGTATGATGGTGCGCGTGCGGGGCAGTTACGCGCTTGCACTGATGTTCCGCGACTTCCCCGGGGAGCTCTACTGTGCGCGAAAGGACAGCCCGCTGATCATCGGCGTTGCGGAAGGCGAAAGCTTTCTTGCGTCCGACGTGCCCGCGATCCTAAAGCATACAAGAGACGTGTACTACATTGATAACCTGCAATCCGCGCGCCTGTGCCCGGGCGAAGCGCATTTCTTCGATCTGAACGGCGACGAGATCTCGCTGCCGCTGACCAGGATCACCTGGAATGCAGAATCCGCGGAAAAGGGCGGTTATGAGCATTTCATGATCAAGGAGATCCACGAACAGCCGCGCGCGGTACGTGACACGCTGAACAGTATCGTCAAAAATGATCGGATCGATCTTTCCGCTGCCGGGCTTACGCCGGAATTCCTGAGCAGAATAGACAATATCCAGATCGTCGCCTGCGGTTCGGCATGGCATGTCGGAATGCTCGCGCAGTATGTGATCGAGGATCTTGCGGAGCTGCCCGTGCGCGTGGAGCTTGCGTCGGAATTCCGTTACCGGAAAACGCTTCTCAGACAGGATTCGCTGGTGATCATCATCTCCCAGTCCGGTGAAACGGCGGATTCGCTTGCTGCGCTGCGGGCGGCAAAGGCAAAAGGCGTGCCGACGCTTGCGCTTGTAAACGTGGTCGGTTCGACCATTGCGCGGGAGGCGGATCACGTCCTGTACACGCTCGCCGGACCCGAGATCGCCGTCGCCACGACCAAGGCGTACAGCGCGCAGCTTGCCGCGATGTATGCGGTGGCGATCGAGCTTGCACGCGTGCGGGGAAAACTCGACCGGACGCGCTTCGAGATGTATCTCGACGAGCTCAAGGCGCTGCCGGATAAGATGGAACGCGCGCTCGAAAACAAGGAGCGCATCCAATGGTTCGCGGCAAAGCATTCCAACGCGCGCGATATTTTCTTTATCGGGCGCGGGCTCGACTATGCAATTTGTCTTGAAGGCAGTCTGAAGATGAAGGAGATCTCCTATATCCACAGCGAGGCGTACGCTGCCGGCGAATTGAAGCACGGCACGATCAGTCTCGTTGAGAACGGAACGCTGATCATCGGCGTGCTGACACAGACGGACCGGATCGAGAAGACCATCAGCAATATGGCGGAATGCCGGGCGCGCGGCGCGTACCTGATGGGTCTGACCGGCTACGGAAACTACAACGTCGAGGAAGCCGCCAACTTCACAACCTATGTGCCGAACGCCGACCCGCATTTTATCGGCAGCATTGCGATCATTCCCCTGCAGCTGCTCGCCTACTACACGAGCGTTGCAAAGGGTCTGGACGTCGACAAGCCGCGTAACCTCGCCAAAAGCGTGACCGTGGAGTAAAACAGGATTACAGAGCAACAGCACGGCATTCCCTGACGTGCTGTTTTATTGTTTCTTCAGTTCAGATAATGGAGGAACGCCGGGATCCGCTTTTCCCAGTCCGCTTCACAGTGCTGTGCGCCCGGAATCACATCCGCGGCGACCTCCGCGCCTGCTCTTGTCAGCGCCTTTGCCGTATCGAACAGGGCGGTCAGCATCCGGTTGTCTCCCTCCGTTTCACCGGACCCCATATCCAGGTAAATGCGGGTAGGCGCATCCAGCGGATGTGAACGAATCAGTTCCTTCATGCGTTTCGGGCTCACCCACAGGCTCGGCGACAATGCCGCGGCGCGGGAAAAGGTCGTATTGTATTCCACCGCCGCATAGATCGACATCAGCCCGCCCATGGAACTGCCCGCGATCATGGTGTGTTCACGATCCGCAAGCGTACGATAGTCTGCGTCGATCGCAGGCTTGAGCGTTTTGGTCATCCAATCCATCGTAACCTTGCCGAGTCCCTCGACGTTTCCGATCCCGCGCCCGTAAAAATCCCACGGCGAATACTCGAAAATCCGCCGGAATCCCTCCGGATTGCATTCGATCGCAACGAGGATCAGCGGGAGCTTTGTTTTTTCGAGGTATTCCTTCATGCCCCAGCTTTTGCCGTACGTCGCGTGGCTGTCGTAGAACACGTTGTGCCCGTCGAACATGTACAACACCGGATACCGCGCCTGGCTTCGTTCATAACCGCGCGGCAGATATACGTACAGCCGCCGCGGCTGTTCGGTCGGCAGCTCCGGAATCTGAATCTTCTTGACTCGAATCATGTTGAATCTCTCCGCTCATAAGAAAACACGACGGTACGCCGCCGTGTTTTTCTCCGGATTACATGGTGATCACGCTCGTGATCGAATCGCCGCAGGCGTCGATGAGCTCCTTGCTCGCAACAACACAGATCGCGCGATCCTGCATCAGTTCGTCCAGCGCGTCGCAGAGCGCAACAAGGTCCTCCGGCCGCGTTTTGAGCAGCTGCCGGTAGCGCCGCACGATTTCCGCATCCGTGACGCCGCGGAACCACCGGTTTTCCGCCGCCGTCATTTTCTCTTCCGGCGTACGCAGCGGATCGAACGACGACACTGCGCTCAGGATCGAACCGGTCAGGTCCGGATCGTCCGCCGCAAACGCGCGAACGAAGTCCGACGTGCGGTCGATCACCTCCAGCGACCGCGCGGGCTGCGGATCGCGGTACGTGTAAAAGTACAGATTGCCGCTGTCCCGACCGCCGAACCCGCATCCGTATGCGCCGCCCTGAACGCGAATCTCGCTCCACAGATACATATAGTTCAGCACGTTCGCAAGCACCGGAATGCTTCCCGTGTACTGCCTGCCGTGCAAAAGCAGATTGCTGCCGGTGACCGCGAACCCGATCTGCGCCGGGATCACGATGCCCTCCTGCCGCATGCCCGGCAGCGGATACGAAGCTTCCGAAACGGTCGGCGCCGCGCCCGCGGGAAGCAGGTCGAAAAGCGCGTCAAACGCCGGTTCGGGCATAGTTTCCGAACACGAGAAGGTCAGCCGTTCCCGCGTGACAAGCCGCGCCGCCATATCGCGCATCGCGCGCAGCAGGTCCGCATACGCATCGGACTCGATGGTCTGCTTCAGCCATTGAATGAACGAAATGCCGCCGATCCGCTCGTTTGCCATGCCGTGCGCGGTATAATAGGACGAAACGCGCATCAAGCCGTAGCGGTTGCCTTCCGCCGGCAGCGCAAGCTTTGCGCCGATCGAAATCTGGCGCAGTCTTTCCCGCACAAGCTCGACGTCGTCCCAGAGCGTCTGTGTCAAAATCTCGCCGAGCAGCTCCGCCGCATTCTGCGCCTGTTCGGGAAGACATGCCGCGGACGCCGTGAGCATTACGCGGCAATGCTTTGCGTCCGAACCCGGCAGCACCGTCGGTGAAATATCCAACCGCCCGATCGTTTTTTTGATCGCAAGCGGAAGCGTACAGCGATCGTGCCGCGCCGTTTTCAGATCGCCGAACAGCCTGCACAGCACGGAAAACACCGGAAGCTCATCCGCGCTGAGATCACTCGCCGCAAAAAACGCTTTGAAATAAACCGTGTTGTCGGACAGCGCGTGCCGAAGCACCGTCACGCCGTTTTGCCGTGTCTCGCGCATCGGAAGCGGCTCCGGCCGGTCGGCAAGATCGTCAAGCTTCAGCATCGGAACACAGGCAAGCGCTTCGTCGCTGTCCGGCGTCTGCTGCCACGCGGAAAGCGATTCTGCTTCCGCATAAATGCGTTTGCGCTCCGCCTCCGTCCACGCGGCGCGCTCCCGATTCAGCCGGTCCTGTTCTTCCTTCCGCTTTTTCGCACCCAGCGTGCGCGACGGCACAAGCACCACCGTCGCGGTGTGCGTGTTTTCAAGAAACAGTTCTTTGAGCAATCGCTCAAAACAGTCCGTGTCCAGCTTTGCCTCGATCGCGTTCAGAGCAGGCTCCACAACGAGCGCGTCCAGCGGATCACCGCCGTACAGCCAGGTGTCCAGCAGATCGAGCGCTTCCAAAAGACTGCGCGGCGCGTCACCGTCCTCACGGTCGCGCATCTCAAACGCGTAGCGGCGGAAGCACGCCTCCAGCCGATCGCGGTCGAGTCCCTCGTCCACGATGCGCGCAACGGTTTCTTTCACCGTCTCGCTGAGCGCCGAAAGCCGCTCGCGCTCGGTGTTCATCGCTTTCCAGCACAGCGTCGACTGCTGCCGTCCGTCGTCTACATACACCGAAAACTCCTGCGCCAGTCCGCGATCGATCACCGCGCGCTTCAAAGGCGCATCGTTGTCGCCGGTCAGGTAGTCCGCAAGCACCGACGCGGCAAAATCGCGCTCCGCGTCGTCAAACGTGCCTAAAAGCGTTCCGCAGGCAATGATCGTTCGCTCCGTCTCCGGCTCGTCCTCGCCGATCTCATACGGCGCTTCGCACACCGCGGACGGAGTCGGCTTCTGCATGGGAATCTCAAACCGGACGGGCCGCCGGTCGTATTCGCAAAGATAGGAATCGATCTTCTTGAGAACCGCGGGCAGATCAACGCTGCCGACCAGCGAAATGCGCGCGTTCGACGGATGATAATACTTGCGGTGATTCTCAAGAAACGTTTCGTAGGTCAGATTGGGAATGTGCTCCGGATCGCCGCCCGAGACATGCCGATAACACACGTCCGGGAACAGCAGCCGGTCGAGCTCGCTGTCCAGCACCGCCTCCGGCGAAGCGAACGCGCCCTTCATTTCATTGAATACGACGCCCTGGTAGCACAGATCGGTTCCCTCGCCCTCGTAGCGCCAGCCCTCCTGCCGAAAGATCTCCGGCCGGTGATAGATCGCCGGATGCAGAACGGCGTCGAGATACACATCGATCAGGTTCAGAAAATCGCGATCGTTGCGGCTTGATACGGGATAGACCGTCTTGTCCGGGTACGTGATCGCATTGAGAAACGTCTGCACGGAACTCTTTAACAGCTCGACAAACGGATCCTTGATCGGAAACCTGTCCGAACCGCACAGCACCGAATGCTCTAAGATATGAAACATGCCGGTGGAATCCTCCGGCAGCGTCTTGAACGCAATCGAAAACGCCTTGTTCGAATCCGGTCGGTCCAGCCAGCACAGAGAAGCGCCGCTTTTTTCGTGCTCCATCTCGACAAGCGTTCCGCCGATCTCCTCAACCGCACGGACCCGCGTGACGCGGAACCCCGAAATGAAATCCTTTTCCTGCATGTCGTCCCCTTTTTTGATCCTGCAACGGTTTACCAAAAAATAGTATAAATGGTTGCCTCTCATATGTAAAGTATATTGTTCGGATATGCAAAAACGGAACCGTCCTAAAGACGGTTCCGCAGCTTGTCAAAAAACCTTTTGACAAGCTGAGCAGACTGTTGGAAAGGGAGGCAGAATTCGCGTTTTCACGATGGAGCTATACTGAAGTATGCGACTGAGTGAAAACGCGGATAGTTTGCGGCGATGAAAAGAAAAGGCGATCCTTTTTCGCCTTTTCCACGTACCAGTATGCTTTCTTTTTTTATCGTCGCAAACGGTCTGTCCCCTTTTACGACAGTCTGCGGAACCGTCTCAAAGGACGGTTCCGTTCTGTACACATGGGATCGATCAGTCGATCTTTTCGAACATGTCCTTGCCGACGCCGCAGATCGGGCAGCACCAATCCTCGGGGATATCCTCAAACGCCGTGCCGGGCGCAATGCCGCCGTCCGGATCGCCGACCGCCGGATCATACACATAGCCGCAGGGGCCGCACTGATACTTTGCCATACTCGTTTCCTCCTTGTTTGATCTGTCTCATTCTACCATACGTTCACCGTTTTGCGCAATACGAAAAGAATCCCTACGCCGCACAAAAGGGCTGCCTTGCGGCAGCCCTTTGGCGTCATGTGATTGGTTTGTCAGTTGCTTTTAGTTTTCTTCGCGGCGCTTGGAGACCGACATGGCAACCAGAATGATGCCCGCGCCGAGAACCAGGATCGAACCGGCAATGATGAAGATCGTCGTGCCGATACCGCCGGTGCTGGGCAGCTCGGAACCAGCAAGGTTCTCAATGATGTCGATCGAGTCCGCATGAATCTGATACGTTGCGTCATCACCGGACGTTGCAGTAATCTCTCCCGTTACCGGATCCGGTTCGCTGTAAGTCGTCGCAACAAACGTTGCCGTTGCGCCGCCGGTGACCGTCGCGGACTTGTTAGCGGTATCCGCATTCGTCGCGCTGATTGTGAGCGTGACAGGCGCCGCAAGCAGGTTGTAACCGGTCGGCGCTGCCGTTTCCGTCAGGGTCAGGACGGTGCCGTCTGCAAAACCGAGCAGCACGACCGCGCCGGAAGCCGGTGTGACGATGATGTTATCGGTCGGATCACCGTCCGGGTCATACCGATAGATTGCGGGTGCTGTCGCGGAGCCGGCCGAAATCTGTGTGAGCGGTACCGGCTGAGGTGATGACGCTGATGACGGATCTAATGACGGAGGAACCGGGGTGGTATCTAGCTGGAACGTAGGACTCGGAACCTCTACCTCGCTTAGTCCCGGGGGTGTTACTTTCCCATCCGGGAAAGGTGAGTCCGTAGATCCTGCAGACTGCGCACGGTGATCAATTGTAACCGCGAAGGTCGCGCCGGCAAGCTCGGGAGCGGTTCCGCTTGTCGCGGTACCGTCGACTTTGTAGATCGCGCCGGCATAGGTGTAAACGATCGCCGTGGAGTCAGGCGTCATCTGATTGGAGTATTCGACTCTCGAGGTGTTCGGGTTGCCCTCACCCGCAATCACGGCGTTTTCATTGACCGTAGCTTCGTATGAAATTGTGAAAACTGCATCCTCATAGACTTCCGACATGAAATCGGCAGAGAACACGATCTCAAAGGTGCAGCCATCGTCAGGGCTGGTGTTAAGCGTCCATAATACTATGTCGTCTTCCGGATCATCCGGAGTGCCATTATCATGTATCGCCGGGACGTTCAGATAAATTATACTCTCATCACCCCAAATATCAACCGTGAAGCTGTCCGGATCCAGGGTCAAGCCGGAAGACATGGTATCGTGAACAATCAGCTCACCGTCGGTACCGACGCCGTCGGTGACATCGATCCCGAAGTAGACGGTGTCGCCGATGCTTGCAGAGGTCGAGGCGCCATACCTTCCGTCCACCGCATCCGATACGGTTTTCTCCTGCGTGGGCAGGGAGTTCTTTTCACGGATGGTCGCGCTCGGTTCCGTGGTGTCCAGCGAACAAAGGGAACCCATGGAAGTATCCACAAAGTAGTAACCGGCGCCGGAATTGCCGACATTCAGAGTGATGCGGCCCGTGGTGTAATAGTCGCCGTGCGTTGTTGTGTTCGTCATGTTCGCCGAATACGCGGGGGTAATGCCCTCGGCCGAAGCGGCTGCATGTGCCGTAACCGTTGCCGCTGCGGTCGGAGCCAGCACCGGCGTATCCTGCTGTCCATCTTCGTACAGATACCATCTGAGATTGTCGGCTAAGGTTTCAGGGGAGAAGTATCCGTCTTCGGATACAATATACACGCCGGGCGTTGTGGTCGGCGTAAAGACCAGATCAAAGTTATAGTTATAAAGCACACCGTCATCGTCCAGATATCCATCCGCGTAAAAGATATCCCACCACGGAGAGGCGGTGCTGATGGTGTATGAATACGCGCCATACATGCTCTCCTCGTCAGGGGCGCCCGGGATGTCCGTTTCGGGATCGACGGAAGGCGCCGGGGACACCGGGTTTGCATATGTCACATCAAAGATCTTATAGGCGGTGTAGGTCTCGCCATCCACCGCGTTGTCGATGATGATCTGATAATCTGTCGCGTCCGCAAATGCCGGAGCCGCAATTGCCAGGCACAATGTGAGTGCCATCAGCAGTGCGAGTATCTTTCTTGTTGTCTTCATGAGTTTGATTTCCTTTCTTATCATTCTTTTATTAATTTGTTTGCTGGGTTTGTTCGGGAGTGACAATCTCTATCCGTTTCACTGTTATTCGATTTGTCTCCTCTCCCGTCTTCGCAGTTGGTCCGATACGCTCGCCGCTATCACCGCTATCAGCAGCAGAACGCCGATGCTTATCGTTTCGGAACCGGTCCGCTTTCTCGTTTCCAGTCGTTATTCCATTGTTCATAGGATCCGTTCGACGCTGCGGCAAAAACGTTTGTCGTTCCGCTCTCCGCCGTCCGTTCCTTTGTCCAATCCGTCATGGTTCGATCCTTTCTTTTCCGTTGCCCGTTTCCGGTTCTTTTGTAAGAAAAAGGCATTCAATCCGTTCCGCGTCCGCCCGTTCAGCAGTGATGAGTTGCTGCGGTACGGCTCTCACGAAACCGATTGAATGCCCCTATTTAAGTTTGATTGATACATTTATAACATATAATATAGTATTTGTCAACAGGTTTTTTTAAAGAAATATAAAATATTTGACAAATCGGTATTCGTTCGGATCCAAACGATTGAACGCTGGTTTTTGCCGTTTTTTCGTTCAAAAACCGGCTGTTCTTTCATTTGGTTTTCGGCAAGAAGATGCACGAAGGCGGCTCCCGCATGCACCGAACACGCGCAAAGCCGCCTTGTCGTTTCTATGGTTCTGTGTTATTGTTTTTCGCTCTTTCTGCGCAGAATAATGCCGACAACAAGCATTGCGACTCCGGCAAGCGCAAGCACCGGAATCGGCCACCAGAGCTGGCCGGTCTGCGGAAGCTTCTCCGGCGGCGGACTCGGCGGCGGATTGTCCGACGAGGTATACACATTGGTAAACTTCACCGCGTCGACCGGGCGTCCCTCCGGGTCGGCATAGGAGATGTCCAGCGAAATCTCTTTCGTTTCGGGATCCTGGTTCACCACGATCGTCAGAATGTAGATCATGGTATCATACTTATAATGCGCGTCGTCGCCCGCGGCTTCGTAGATCGTGTAGGTATACGTATTCCCGACGTGATCCGTTCCGAAGTACATCCAGCCAAACTCGTACGATCCCGGTCCGTGCTTTTTCATGGTCAGCGTGCCGGTCGCCGGGTCATATTCCGCCTCATCGTTTTCCGGCATCGGATATCCGAGCACGTTCGGACGCATTTTGAAGATAAACTCCGAGTCGCTCGGCGCTTTCCCGCTCTTAACCTCGACCAGTTTCTCCACCGGCGGGTTGTACTTTGCCATGCCGGTGATCGACATGAGTTTCGGATTAGCGCTTACGTCATAGACGAGCTTTTCCCCGTCCCAGAACGGTACCGTGATCAAAAACGGATTGATCGGTTCATAATCCTCCGGCGCCGTCTCCTGCACGATCAGATACATGATCCGTAAATGCCGCATGCCCGTCGTCGCCAACCGTTACGGTCGCTACGCCCTCAATATGGTTCTCCCGCGTGAAGATCGACAGCTTCTCCGCTTCGATCGACAGACCCTTGCCGTCCGGAGAAATGATCTTATCCGGCATTGTTCCGCTCTCGTCAAACGCATCCGTCAGAATGAAGAGATTGTCGCCGTTGTCATACACCGCGTCCGCAATCCGGTACACCGTCAGCGTTCCGCCGCCGACCGTCTTTCCCGTCGCCGTCTTGATGTCCAACGTGACTGAGCCGTTTTTGCTGTAGTCCGGCTGTTTGTCCTGATGCTCATCGGCGAATGCCGGCATGGCTATGCAGCACAGCAGCAATAGCAGCATGCTTAACAGCAATACAACCGATTTCTTTATGTTCCGTCTTCCTCTCATCAGCTTTTTCCCGCCTTTTTCTTCATTCGTCTTCCCTGGATGTTCGATCCCACAATCACGCCGATGCCAAGCAGAAACAGCAGCGGCGCTGCGATAAAGAGCGCTACCATCTTTTCATCTACCTGCAGCGCGTCCGCCGTTACTCGCACTTCACGCGCGTCCGCTTTTGTCTCGATCCGGTGTCCGCGCACCAGCAGTCGGTGCGTGTTGATCCCGTACGGTGTGCAGGTCACCATCGTGCAGTAATCCTTGCCTGCCTCGATCCGCAAATCATCCACTTCATGCGGAAGGACGATCCGGATCTGATCCACTTCGTAAGTCAGTACTTCATCCAGCACGTTCAGCGTGAACAGGTCGCCTACGACCAGTTTGTCGATATCGGTGAACAGCTTTGCGCTCGGCAGTCCCCGGTGTCCCGAAATGACGCAGTGCGTGCTCTCGCCGCCGACCGGAAGCGACGTTCCCGCGATATGCCCGATCGCAATCTGCAGTACTGACTCGTCCGTTCCATGATAAATCGGAAGTGTCACGTTGATCGCCGGAATGTCCACATAGCCCATGATGCCGTTTCCGGTGATGTTCAGAAGGCTGTTGTACGCCTCAAGCTGCTCGTCGTTCAGTTTGAAGTCCATTTCCTTCCTCGCCAGCTCCGCGTTGTATGCGTGCGCTTCGTTCCAGATCTGATCGTACCGGTTGTCGTCAATCTGCGCGACCGCTTCCATGTACGTCGAGACCGCGCGGCTCTGATGGTGGGAGTTCCACCAATCGCTGACCGTCGGATACAGCAGTAGGCCGAGCCCGCCTAAAAAGGCGACGATCAGGACGATCGTAATCATATGTCGTTTCATGCGGGTTCCCCTTGCCTCTCTTCGGGGAAGCAACGGCTTCCCCGCCGTCTGATCGTTATCATTCCACCGCCGAACGGCGCTTTGAAATGAGCAAAATGCCCGCGCCAAGCACCAGAACCGCGCCGATGATGTAGAATACCGTCGTACCGATACCGCCCGTTTCCGGCAGTTCGTACCCCGAATTGTTGGTCAGTCTCATATAGATAACTCCGTTCTCCTCAATGAGGAAATTCGGGACAGTGCTGTCCGGCTGCTGATAGCTTACCGTTCCGTCTGCGCCGACAGTGATAACCACATGATCCGACATGAGATTATACCCGGCAGGCGCTTGCGTCTCTACCAGATAATAGGTCTTCCCAAACTGCATTTGGCCTAAGTATGCTCTTCCGCTTCTGGTTTCGGTACTCTCTTCTCCGCCTGCAGAACCCGTTACAACGGTCATATCCGCTGTTACAATGTTGTTATTCAGGATCTGCGTGTGGTTGGCATCCGCATACAGTACGAAGTGCGCTCCGTTGAGTTTCACGCCGCTGTTGCCTGCATCCACCTTTTCAATGCCGATATCCAACAGACAAATGGTGTTCGTAACGGTCATTATAAAGGTATTCGTTCCACGCGGATCGAGCGTCAACGCGCCGTAGCTTGCCGTATACAGCGGCATATCGTTCTCGTCGAGGATCGCTGCTTCAACAATATTATACTGCAGTTCATGCCATGTTGTCGGCGTTCCGTAGCCCGCTGCAGAGTCATCCACGTAATACCTTGGCAGATTCGAAAACACGCCTGTCCAGTTACCGCTTCCATCCGGTGTGATCGTCAGCTGAACGGGCGCACCCACGGTTTGAATCACATCATTGCCGCTTCCGTCCTGCCCGGATACATAGCCCGCAGTCAAGGTGAGATTGATATGGTCTGGTCGGACCTGATACAGATCGTTGTCGTCATCCCAGATCTTCTCCACCGGGATCAGCGCCGTTTCCGCGCGGTGGTACGTCGTTTCGCTCGGCGTATTGATTTCTCTGCCATCGGCGGAAACCAGCGTCGCCGTATTGTCGTAG
>CAJOKM010000047.1 GCA_905235205.1 uncultured Clostridia bacterium
TATCTGAAATTCAGAAGAATTTATAAATTGATTATCAGGCAGTACTTTTAAAGAGTACTGCCTGAATCAATCTAAGATACTCTAAATTTGGATTACCGTCCGTCACTCGTCCTCTTCAAAGTGCTCATGCGCCTCGAAGACACGGCAGATGGTGTGATAATCGCCGAACACGGTCAGCTTGTCGCCGGGAAGGAAGACCGTATGCGCGTTTGCGGGCTCCGCCTTTTTGCCGCCGCGCTCCGTGAGCATGACAAGGATGTTGTGCTCCGGCTTGAGTCCCGTTTCGGAAAGCGGTTTGTCGCGAAACGCTTCCGGCACATTGACCAGCGTGACCTGCGCGATCGAATCCTCACCGAGATAGTCCAACAGCAGCACGGTGTTTTGGGCGGTGCGGTGCGTCAGCCGTCCGGCAAGCCGCTCGATCAGCCGGTCGCCCCATGCGCGGACCTTCGGCACGCGCATAAACGTGATGATGACCGCCGCCGCGAGCAGCGGGATCAGAATGCTGCCCAGGTTGGAGGCCTTGGTCAGATCGATCGAGAGAAAGACGTTGATCAGCATGGACACGATTGTGATGTTGAACACGTAGCCGAACAGCATCGTGATGCGCGCAAGCCGCCGGCGCGAGCGGCTGGTCAGAAGCAGCTCACTTTCGCGCGTGGTGAAGCCGCAGCCGGTCAGAAGCGATATGACCTGAAACCGCGCTTTCTCGTCCGGCAGTCCCGTAAAGCGGAACAGCATCGCGAACAGCTCCGAGATCACCCAGTAAACGAGAACCATCAGCGAGAACAGTGAAAAAGCGACATAGATGTTCATAAACAAGCCCCTTGCGACGCGTTTTTCTTATTGTACCACGATTATTCGTCCGGCGCAACGCGGACCGTTCGGTTTTACAACAGCAATTCGGCTAAATCCGCAATCTCGCGGCACGACGGCGGGAGGGTCTTCGGGCGCGCGCCGCTCGACCAGGTGTGGAGGTAGATCGAATCGAGCCCGGCGTCCGTCGCGCCGCCGATATCCGCGACTGCGTCGTTTCCGACCATGACCGCCGCTTTGCGGTCGATGCCGCAGGTGCTCAGCAGTTGTTCAAAGAGACCGCGGTACGGCTTTTTCATGCCCGCATCGGACGAGAGCAGCACGCCGTCGAACCGTCCCGTAAGGTCGAGCGCGTCGAGCTCGTCATCGGTGAAGCACGCCTGCGCGTTGGACAGCAAGTAGACGCGGCAGCCGCGCAAACGGAGCGCGTCGAGCGTTTCGGCTGCGTGCGGCATCGGTCGCAGAAACACGGTCGAATTTTTGCGGAACAGCCGCGCAAACGCCTGCGCGTCCGGCGCGTTCGCGCCGCCGAAGCGCAAAAGCAGCCGCGAAAAGACGTTGGTTAACTCCGGCTCGACAAGCGGCTCCGGCACGTCGGGATGCGCCGCGTGTGTTCGCCTGACCTCGTCGCGGCAGAGCGCAAGGTACGCGTTTTGCAGCGTTTCGCCGTCACAGCGCAAGGACGCGCCGCAGGCGGTCCGTTCCCAGAACGCGGCGGACGATTCGTCGGTTTTCACGTCAATGAGCGTGCCGTAGAGATCGAAGATGTAATCGGCGTACGGGTTCATAGGCTAAAACGCGTCGTCTAAGACAAAGTCCGCGGGGCAGCCGTAGCGGGGATCGGCGGCGACAGGCTCGTCGGAACCGAGCGCGTGCGTGCGCACCGTCACGGCGCGGGAAACCGGATCGAAGGTCAGCGTTCGCCACAGGAACGCGCCGTCCTGATTGTCGAGCATCAGCACGTTGACCGTGCGATCAGTGACGCCGTCGCCGTCGTCGTCATAGGCATACGCGTCGGAGAAGAAGCCGTGCATATGTCCGCACAGCACGAGCCGGACGTTCGGGTGCGCCGCCACGATCTGCTCTTCAAGGTCTTTGCAGTAGGACAGCAGCATGCCCGGATGCGCCGCGTACCCGTGCGTCATCAGAATGCAGGGCATGTTTGCGTATTCGTCCAGCACGCCGTGAACCCATATAAGCTCCTCAGCGTCGCGCGCGCCGTTCCAGCCGATGCCGAGTAGCAGCAGTTCGATCCCGCCCTCGTTCAGAACGACGTAGAACAGCTTGCCGCCGTCGTACGTCTGATCGGCGGGGGGGGCCGCAAGAAACGGGCGCGCAAGATACGCGTCGTATTCGAGCCGCTGAATGCCCAGATCGTGATTGCCCGCGACCGGCAGGAACGGAATCCCTGCGTCAAGCAGCCGGTTCAGACAGCGGTCGAAGTTGTCCCACTGCCAGTCCTTAAAGCCGTTGTCAACGATGTCGCCGGTGTGCACGACCCCGACGATCGCGTCGGTCTCCCGGCGCGAAACGATCTCCGTTCCCAGCGCTTCAAGCGTTTCGGGACGATGATAGGAGAGCTTCTGCGTGTCCGGGATCCAGGCAAGCGAAAACGGCGTCGGCACGGGCGAAGGCGAAGGCGTCGGCTCTTCGGTGGGCGTGGGAGAAGGCGAACGCGTCGGCGCGGGCGTGTCCGGCACGGGCGTGTCCGTCGCGGGAACTGCGGTACCGACCGCCGCTTCATTCGGGTACGCGGGCACGGCGCAGGCGCACAGCGCCAGCGCAAGCAGCACACAGACAAACCCATGGATCGTTCTCATATCGCAAAAACCGCTTTCTTTCGCATTGCGTTCAGTATAGCACGTTTGATGACCGCAGGTCAATGCAAGTGAAATCCGTCCATAGGACGGATGAAATCCGCCGCGCGGATGAAATCGCCTGCGGCGGTGAAATCTGCCCTTCGGGCAGGTTTTGGAGGATTCTCCGTGAACGGAGAATCTTCATACCAGCCGCGACGGAGCGTGTGAACAACGGCATTTGAAAAGGCTTCAGACAGTACGGGTCGAACAAAAATGCCGTTGTGAACGAACGGAGTCCGCGGCGACGCGCCGCTGCAATTGTGACGTAAAGTTGAGAGGCACGTCACAATTCGGGCGGTACAATAGAAGCAGCGAAAGACAGGGAGGCAACACCATGAACAAGACGGCACAACGGCTGAAGGGCGCGATCGGAGCGTACTTTGCGGCATGCGACGCAACGCGCGAGCGTCTGCCGCTGAAAAACGGCGGATTTTCAGAGAGACAGATCCCCTACACTCTGTTCGGCCTGGCGCGCGCCGTGCACATGACGCCGGAGGAGATCCTAAAGGCGATCCACAGCCCGCGGCGTTCCGAAAAGGGCGCGCTGCTGCGCGACGCGGTGCTGAACGTCGCATCCTACACGCTCGAGCGCGCGCTGCTCGGCGAGCTCACGTACCAGGTGGCGCTCGAGGCCATCCGGCCGTTGGGACTTTCCGGGCAGGCGCAGGATGCGGAACAAACGCTGCGCGTCGTGATGGACGAGCAGCTTGAACGGTACGCGCAATGATGCTGAAGCTTTCGGGCACGCCGAACCCGAAACAGGAGGCGTTCTTTTGTGCGACGGCGCGGCACATCGCCTACGGCGGCGCGCGCGGCGGCGGCAAGTCGTGGGCGATGCGCAGAAAGTTCGTGCTCCTTGCCTTTCGCTATCCGGGACTGAACCTGCTGCTTTTACGGCGCACGCTGCCCGAGCTCAACGAGAACCACGTTCTGCCGCTGCAAAAGGAGCTTTCGGGCGCGGTCGCGTATCAGGCGACGCAGCGCGCGTTCTCCTTCCCGAACGGCAGCCGGATCAAGCTCGGCTACTGCGACCGCGAGGCGGACGTGTTCCAGTATCAGGGGCAGGAATACGACGTGATCGGGCTTGAGGAGGCGACGCACTTTACCGAATCGCAGATGCAGTTTTTGACCACCTGCAACCGGTCCGTGCGAACCGACTTTACCCCGCGCATGTACTACACCTGCAATCCGGGCGGCGTCGGACACGCATGGGTGAAGCGGCTGTTCATCGACCGAAATTACCGCAACAGCGAGCAAGCCTCAGACTACGTGTTCATTCCGGCGCGCGTGAGCGACAATCCCGTGCTCGTTCGGCGCAATCCGGGGTATCTGAAGACGCTCGAAAACCTGCCGGAGCACCTTAGAAAAGCGTACCTGGACGGCAACTGGGACGTATTGGAGGGGCAGTACTTCGGCGAGTTCGACCGCGAAAAGCACGTCGTGAACCCGACGCGGCTCCCGAAGGAGTGGAAGCGCTTTCGCGCCATGGACTGGGGCTACAACGATCCGTGCTGCGTACTGTGGTTTGCCGTCGCGCCCGAAGGGCGGCTGTACGTCTACCGCGAGCTGTATCTTCGAAAAACGCTGTCGAGCGAGATCGCAAGACGTGTAAAAGAGTTATCCGCAGGCGAGCGTATCGCCTACACGGTTGCGTCGCCCGACGCGTGGCAGCAGCGGGGACTGAAAGGCGCGGAGGGGGAGAGCATCGCGGAGGTGTTCGCAAAAAACGGCGTGCCGCTGCTGCCGGCGGACAACGCGCGCGTGCCGGGCTGGCAGCGGGTGCGCGAGATGCTCGCGGCCGCGCCGGACGGAGACCCGTACCTACGGATCTTTTCGACCTGTAAGGATCTCATCCGCACCCTGCCGCAGCTCACCTACGACACGCGCGACTGCGAGGACGTGTCCGACCACTGCGAGGATCACGCGCCCGAGGCGCTCCGCTACGGGCTGATGTCGCGCCCGCACCCGGGTCAGCAGCCCGCCGAAAAACCCGCGTACCGCTACGATCCGCTGTCGGGCGCGCCCGCGTCGGAGACCGGATTTATCGGACTCTGACGTCCCGAACAAACCAGAACAAAGAGAGGGAAACCATGAAACAAAAACAACCCGAAGAAAAACGACTGCTTGCGGAGCGGGCGACGGCGCTCTTTACCGAGTTTCGCAGCGCGTACGTCAACGAGTGGCGCAGGCAGGAGCACTGCGAACGGATGTACCGCGGCGATCACTGGTACGACGTCCCCGTGACCGATCCGAACGAGCCGCGCCCCGTCACCCCGATCCTGCAGTCCACGATCGAGAACATCAGCGCCGACCTAACCGAGCAGGTACCCGAAGCGGTCATCGAGCCGGAGAGCGCGGCGGACGCGTTCGCCGCGCGCGTGATCGACGCCGTCGTGAAGCGCAACCATGACGCCGCGTCGTACCCGGTCGAGTTTCGCAGCATGATCCACGACCTGTTGGTCGGCGGCTACTGCGTGCAGGAGGTGGGCTACGACGCCGCATTGAACGGGGGCTTAGGCGGCGCGTTCATCCGCCACGTCGACATTCGCAGCGTCCTGTTCGATCCGACCGTGACCGATTTGCAGGACGGCCGCGCAGTATTCAAGCTCGCGCTTCGTCCGAAGGAGTGGATCGAGGCGCACTATCCCGACGCATCCGCGCTCATCGAGTCGCGTCCTTTGGACGCGGCGGAGCTGCAGACGGATGAGATCCTTTCGCCCGACCCGAAGAACATCCGTCTTTTGCTGGAATACTGGTGGCGCGAATACGACGCAAAGACCGAGCGCTATCGCGTGCATATGGCGCTGCTGAGTGGCGGCGTCGTATTGGAGGACAGCCGCGACACGAAACCCGAGGGCTATTTTTCACACGGTCAGTACCCGTTCGTGCTGACCACGCTGTACCCGCGTAAGGGAAGCGCCTTAGGCTTCGGCGTCGTCGATCTGTTCGGCACGCAGCAGCTGTACGCGGACAAGCTCGATCAGCTCGTGCTGAAAAACGCGTTCTTGGCGTCGCGCAACAAGCTGCTGGTCACCGACGCGTCCGGCTTCGATCCCGACGATCTCAAGGACTGGTCGAAGGACGTGCACACCGGCGAGAACCTGAACGGCGTCACCTGGATGTCCACGCCGCCGCTGCCGAACTATCTGCTCTCCTACATCCGGTCGATCCGCGAGGACATCAAGGAGGAGAGCGGCGCGAACGATTCGTCCCGCGGGACCGTTCCGAACGGCATTACGGCGGCGCGCGCGATCGAGGCGCTGCAGGAAATGAGCACCAAGCGCGCGCGGATGGCGACCGATCAGCTCCACGAAGCGTTCCGTACTGCGGTGCGCATGGAGATCGAAACGGAGCGCGAGTTCAACTGCTACCTGCGTCCGGTCACGATCACGGTCGACGGCGCGCCGAAGGAAGTGCTGTTCGACAGCGCCATGCTCGAGCGTTCCGTGCCCGGCGGCGCGGCGGTGCCGATCGAGTTTTTGATCTCGATCAAGGCGGTCAAGCGCAACCGGTTCGCGCAGGCGGCGCAGAACGAGCTGATGCTGAATCTGCTTTCCATGGGCGTGATCGACCGCGAACAGGCGATCTCGCTGATGGTCTTTGAGGGAAAGGAGCAGGTGTTAAAAAGCGTGCGGGAGCAGGCGGCAAACGCCGAGCCGCTGTTTCCCGAACGAACAAAATCCAAACGATTCGGAGGAAAAGCATGATCTTCAAGAAGAAACCGGAACCGACGGAAAACGAGCCCGTCGAACAGGAGGAAAATCCGTTTACCGAAGCGGCGAACACGCTCGTCGCGATGGAGAAGAACGGCGAGCTGCCCGAGGACTTTGACCTCGAGGCGGCGGTACAGGACCGCGCGTTTGCAGAGCTGTTGGGCGAGTTCGAGCCCAAGGCCGCCGTGCGCATCTACGCGGCGGAGCGGCGCGCCGAACAGGCGGAGAGTTCCGCGAAGGAGCGCATGAGCGAGCAGGTCCGCGCAAGGAAGGCGCTGCCGAAAAGCCAGCGCACCGACCGCGCGATCGCGCCCGCGCCCGATTACATGGCGATGTCGAAGGAAGCGTTTTCCGCGCTCGAACGACAGTACAGAAACGCCGCGCATAGCGGCAATCGAGTTCATATCTAAAGGAGGAACCTATGGCAATCAACACCACTTTGAACACCGCGTCCAACGCGTATTTCAACAAGCAGTTCTATGACAAGAAACTTCTCGAGACGGCGAAAACGCGCCTCATTCACGCGAGCTTCGGACAGAAGCGCAGCATTCCGCGCCACGGCGGCAAGCGGGTCGAGTTCCGCAAGTACGATCTGTTCACGCCGGACGCCGACGCGCTGACGCTCCAGGAAGGCGTTACGCCCGACGGACAGTCGCTGACCCAGTCCAAGGTCGAAGCGGAGGTCGGACAGTACGGCGCGTACGTCGAGGTGAGCGACCTCTTGGACCTCACCGCGTATGACGAAGTGCTCGCGGATTCCGCGGAGCTTTTAGGCGAACAGCTCGGCACCGTGATCGAATGGGTCACCAGAGACGCGATGTGCGCCACCACGAACGTCCAGTACGCAAACGGCGGCACGAAGCGCGGCGATCTGGAGCCGACCGACGTTCTGACGGTCGACGAGATCCGCAAGGCGGTCCGCACGCTCAAGAAGAACAAGGCGCGCATGTTCACCTCCGCCGAAGACGGGTCCGTGCGGCGTCCGCACTTTGTGTGCATCTGCTCGCCCGACGCGACCTACGATCTGCAGAACGATCCGCTCTGGCAGGACGTTTCTAAGTACAGCAACGCGGAGCAGATCTACTCCGGCGAGATCGGACGTCTGTTCGGCGTCGTGTTCGTCGAATCGACCGAAGCGAAGGTCTATAAGCAGAGCTTCTACAACACCGCAAGCGCCGCCGGCGACGCGACCGACAGGGTCACGTTCGCGACCGAGCCGACTGAAAGCGAGAAGAAGTATCTTTCCGTGCGCGGCAATCCGATCTGCCTCGGCGGCGAGACCTACACCATCTCCTCCTACGACGAGGCGACCAACACGCTCGTCCTCAACGAGGACGTGACGTTCTCTGAGGGCGACGCGTTCTACACCGACGACGCCGGCAAGGCCGACGCGGCGCACAAGGAATCCGACGTGCACGCGACGCTCGTGTTCGGCGCGGATTCGTACGGCGTGATCGACGTCGACGGTTCCGGCACGATGGAAACCATCATCAAGCCGCACGGCAGCGAAGGCAGCGGCGATCCTTTGAACCAGCGCGCAACCGTCGGCGCAAAGGTCGCGGCGTACGCGGCAAAGGTGCTGAACCCGCTGTGGATCGTGCGCATCGAGCACGGCGTGTCCGCATAACACAAACCGGTATCCCGGGGGAGCTGCGCTCCCCCGGTATGGAAAGGAGAATAACCATGAAAAAGAATGTATCCAAACCCGTTGAAACGCCCAAGGAAGCGCAGGAGCCGACGGTATCGGTCTTTATTCCCGCCGAGGGCAACGGCGCGTTCCTGGAAGGCGCATTGAACGGCGTAAACTTCCGCATCCCGACCGACCGGGTCGTCAAGATCCCGGAGCGGATCGCGCGGATCCTCCGTGAAAGCCGCAAAGGGCTTATGGACGGCGAATACGCGGTGGCGGCGTTCGCCGAAAGCGGCGGCAGAAAGATCGGGTGAGCGACGTGACGCTTTCGGAATTGATCGAACAAGCGCTCGGCGAACTGGATCATCCCGAGAACACCGCCGCCCTGCCGCTGTGGCAGGATAAGCTCATGCGGTTTGCCAACGAGGCGATCGTGGACATGACCGAGACGTTCCGTCCGTGGCGGCGCGATCCGCTGCCGCTCAACAACGGCACGCTGAACCTCTCGGCGCTTCCGTACCGCGTGGGCAAGGTGCTCGGCGTGGAACGCGACGGCATGCGCGTACCGTTCTACTACGGCGCGAACGCGGTGACGCTGCGCGTGCCGGGCATGGAGGACGGCACGGTGACGGTCGTGTACCGGTATCTGCCGAGGCCGCTTTTGGAAGCGACCGACGAGCCGGAACTGCCCGCCGCCTGTCATCCGCTGATCGTGATGTACATGGTCGGCAGATTCACCGTGCACGAGGACGCGCAGGGCCTTTCGCAGGCGAACATGATGCTGTCGCTGTACGAAACGCGCAAGCGCCGGCTGAAGCTCGATTTTGACGAGCCGACCGGATACGCGATCTTCAACCGCTACTGAAGGAGGCGCCGCCATGGCATACCAGATGAGTACGTTTCCCGCGTTCGGCGGCGTGCGCATGGATCTTTGCGACCAGCTTCTGAACGCCGACGCCTCGCCCGACGCGTGCAACGTCGATACGCGCTCCGGCGCGCTCCGCTCGGCGACCGGGTTTTCCAAAACCGTGCCCGATCTGCTTGACACCGATGAACCGCTGACCCGCCTGTACGTGTATTCCACGCAAAACGGCGACCGCTACTTTGCGGTCACGCGCGACGCGATCTATCTCTACCGCGCCGCGCAGCGCGACTGGCATGTGATCTTCCGCTTCGGCGTGGACACGCCCGGCGACAAGCTCGATTTTCTCAAGGTCCGCATCGGCTCCGATGATCGGCTTCTGATCGCGAACGGAAGCGAGCAGATGCTCGCGTTCGACGCGGCGACGGACGAGGCGGAGTTCTTCGGGTCCGCCGAAAAGCTGTCGGACAAGCCGGTGTGCTTTGCCGAACTGTACTTCGGACGGCTGTTCTGTGCGGGCGATCGCACCGCGCCGAGCCGGCTCTACTGGAGCAAAGCGCCCGGCGACGGGCGCGCGATCGACGACTGGCGCAGCGATTCCGCGGGCGAGAACGTGTCCGGCGGGCACGTGGACGTCGGCGTCGACGACGACCCGATCACGGGGCTGTTCGCCATGTCGAACCAGCTCGTGATCGTAAAGCGCGACTCGATGTACCGGCTTTTGGGCGATCGCCCGTCGAACTACCGCATCGTCAAGATCGACGCGTCGTTCCGCCAGCCGCTGCACACCGCCTGCGTCCGTTACGCCGACCGGCTGTTCTTTCTGACCGACACGGGGCTGTGCTGGTACGACGGACAGTCCGTGCGCCGCTCGGCCGGGTCGCATGCGCTCGCGCCGCTTTTGAAGCAGTCCGATCTCAGCGTCGCGCGCGCCGCGGCGAACGACGATCTTCTGTACTTTGCGTTCGGCTCGCGCGTCGGACTCCCGTGCAACGACGTCGTCGTCGAATACGACGTGCAGCGCGACCGCTTCATGCAGCGGAGCGGGTTCACCGCCGCCGATCTGTGCGCGTCGCACGGCACGCTGTACGGTCTGACCGGCGCGGGCAAGCTTGTCGAGTTCGACAACAACAACACCTACGACGGCGACCCGATCCACGCGTACTGGCAGACGCCGCGCATCGATTTCGGACACAAGGAGACGACCAAGACGCTGCTTTCGCTGATCGCGAGCGGCAGCGGCAGACTCCGGGTGCGCGCCGCGTCGAACGGCGGCGTGTACGAAACCGACACGCTGCTCTCGAGCGTCGACAACAGCGTGACCGAGATCCCGCTGCGCGGCAAAGGCCGCATGTTTACGCTGCGCTTTTCAAGCGTCAACGGCGCGCCGTTTACGCTCGACGCGCCGGTCGCGCTGCTGTTCGATCAGCAGCGGCGTCCGATGTAAGGAGGCACGCGCATGACATACGAACCGACCGGCATGCAGGCGCTGTTCCCGGTGTATCTTGCCCGCATGGCGGACAAAAACGAGGACCGGGACGCCTACGACAGCAGCGTCGCGCAGAACGAAAACAACCTGAATCAGAACCTGGAAATCCTGTACAACAAACTTCTTGAACTGGAATCGGCATTGGCCGAACAAACGGAAGGAGGAACATAATGCCGTTAAAACCGCCCATCAGTGTCTGGACGCCGCCCGTTTCGATCCTGCAGCAAAACAAGCCGAAACCCGCGTCCAAACCCAATTCAACCCCCCAGACCGCATCCGCGCAAAAGCCCGCGTCCGGCGCAAAGCCGTCCGGCGGCAGCGCAAAGCCGTCGAACACGCAGTCGTCCGAGGCGCAGATCCCGTCGTATGAATCCATCTTTTCCGAGATGCTCAAGCGGTATCTGCCCGAGACCGTCGAGTTCACGCCGCTTTCGGAGCGCGAGATCTCGGACATGATCGCAAACTGGCTCCGTCCCGCCTATGAACAGGCGATCCGCGCGCGTCAGACGCAGACGCGGCGCTACAACGCCGAGCTCGACGCCGACGCATGGTCGCGCGGCATGGGAACGAGCACGTACGTCACCGACGTCAAGAGCCGCGCCTACCGCGACGAAGCGCAGGACGTCGACGATCTCGAAAGCGACTACGCCTCGACGCTCGCCGGACACCTGTACGACGCGATGCGCGCGCAGCAGGAACAGAAGGTCGAAATCGACCGCTTCAACGCGGAGCAGATCAACCGCGCGCGCGAACAGGCGGCGTCCGCGCGCCTCTCCCGCGATGATGCGCATGGATGACCATCCTGACGCCTTCCCGCTCCTCGGGAAAACAGACCGCATCCGCGGCACAGAGCGTCTCCGCGCTCGAAGCGCTTTTGAGCCTGCCAGGGAACGAGGAGTACGCCGAGATCAGCTATAACGACGCAAGGAGCCTGCTCTCGCGCATGACGGCGCAGGAGCGCGCCGCGCTGTACGCCGGCGCCGATCCGGACGCCGCGCGCCAAAAGGCCGAGATCATCCACTCGCTCGGCTCGGACGCGTATAACCGCCTCAAGGCGCAGTTCCCCGCGTAAGCGCAACAAAGAGGAGCCGTCACACGACGGCTCCTTTCACAAATGGAAGGCTTCTGACGCCATTCTCGGCAGTCTCATCCGATTGATTCAATTCTCTTTTTTCGACATGCCGAAGGCGGCGAAAAAGCCCGCAGCCAGGCACAGGATCGCCGCCGGAAGGAACCACCAGTTTGCGAGGCTTGAGGAAAACGCCGGTCCGAAACACGTTGCCTTTACGAAGATCGCGTACGGCGAGGACAGCATGAGTCCGATGATGCCGTAATAAGTCGGCGTCGGATGCTTGTCCAAAAGCCAGCGGATCGCCTTGGACACAAACAGGAGTCCTAAAACAATGCCCGCGCCGAACGGAAGCAGGACGAGAAGGTGTCTGCCGATCGAAGCGAAGTTCAGCGTGAGCGCGCATACGATAAAGCCCTTCAGGTGCGTCATGACGCTGTGATAGAAGCCGAGCACGAGCAGGATCATCGAGCCGGAGATGCCCGGCACGATCATCGTGCCCGCGGCAAGAAAGCCGAGCAGCAGGGACAGCAGCGCGCTCCACACGCCGTTGTTCAGCGCGTCGACGGCGCGGTAGCACAGCGACGTCTCGCTTGCGCCGCTTTTGCGCGCGGTGACGGTCAGCGTACCGTCGGTTCCGACCGAGAGGTCGAACACGTCCTCGCCGTTGTGCGTATAGTACACGCGCTTGTCGGCGCCGCTTCTGAGCCTGTACCCGTCCCCGGGACGGCCGAACGTGCCGCCGGCGCTTTGGATCTCGTACACCGCGTCGCCCTGTCCGATCTTCACAAGCCCGTCGGTCTCGCCCGCGTACGGCGCGTCGGAAAGCACGATGCGCTCGCCGACCGAAAGCGTGTCGGAGGCCGTAAGCCTCTTAAACGTCTCCGAAGTCGTATTGTTGAGATACGGCAGCACGACCATCAGCGCGATCATCAGCAGCGCGACCAGCAGATAGCCGGGTCTGACTTTTTTGCCCCTGACGGTTTTGAACAGCATCGGCAGCGAGCCGAGGATCAGACCCGAAAACAGCAGAATCGTGAAAAACTCGAACCGGTCCAATAGCCACGTGATCACAAACGACAGCGCCGCCACGCCCAGCACGATGCCGAGCGCGTAGGGGATCAGCTTTTTAATTGCGGCACGGCGGCGGGACTTGTCCTTCGACGTGATCGAAACGGCGTCCTCGTACACGCCGATCGTGAACAGCATCGACCCGCCGGACACGCCCGGGATCACCACGGCGAGTCCGACCAGCGTGCCTTTCAAAACGGCAGAAAGCCAGTTCCACAGTTTCTTTGACGGTTTCATGTCCACATTGTACGGCGGCGCGCGCGTTTCGTCAACCTGTTTTATCTTTCCTCGGCGGATAGGCTGTCGGGGAAGGGCGTCAGAATCCGCGTTCTTCGCCCCGGAGGCTATACTATCGTATGCGACGGGGCGAAAACACGGATAGTTTGCGGCGAACAGATAAAAGAATTGCGTAAATCGCCGCATTTTTGACATACTGATTTCATAATCGCGATCTATACTACGATCAAACAAAAGCGCAAGGAGGCGTTTTTATGGAATACAACAATCCGTACAACGGTTCATATGAGCAGCCGAAACAGCAGAAACGGCCGCTCGGCACGGCGATCCTGATCGCCATGACGACGATGGCGGTCGTGATCGGACTGTTCGCGGGCGTTCTGATCGGCGGGCGGACGCTGTCCGTGTCGCCGAAGACCGCGCAGCAGCCCGAGATCGCGGAAAGCGAACAGCAGGCATCGACCGACACGCAAACCGCCGTGTCTGCGGCGCCTGCCGTCACCAATGACACAAGCGGCTTCGCCTACGCGGGACAGTATTCGCGCGCGCAGGTCGTGGAGCTTGCCGCGCCGAGCGTGGTCGGCATCGACGGCGTGTTCGAACAGCAGGTCTCCTACTGGGGCCGCGTGCAGACCTATGAGCAGCCGGGCAGCGGCAGCGGCGTGATCCTGACCGAGGACGGCTATATCGCCACCTGCGCGCACGTCGTCGACGGCGCGAAGAACCTGACCGTCACCCTGCACGACGACACGTCCTACGACGCGACGATCATCGGCACGGACACGCGCAACGACATCGCCATCATCAAGATCGACGCGACCGGACTCGTCCCCGCCACGCTCGGCGACAGCGACATGCTGACCGTCGGCGAGGACGTGATCGCGATCGGAAACCCCTTGGGCGAGCTGCGCGGCACCGCGACGAGCGGCATCATCTCGGCGGTCAAGCGCTCGGTCACGGTCGAGGGCACGGACATGCAGCTCGTGCAGACCGACGCCGCCATCAGCCCGGGCAATTCGGGCGGCGGACTCTTCAACGCGTCCGGACGGCTTATCGGCATCGTCAACGCCAAGGTGTCCGACACCAGCGCCGAAGGACTCGGGTTCGCGATCCCGGTCAACAGCGTGATCGGCGAGATCAACGATATCCTAAGCTACGGCTACGTCACCGGCCGCGCGTATCTCGGCGTGTCCACCCAGAACGTCACGCTCGGCGGTTTCCGCTACGGCTTCTTCGGCTACGGCGGCGGCACCAACTGCGTGCAGATCACCGAGGTCCAAAAGGACAGCGCCGCCGAAAAAGCCGGGCTCAAGGCGGGCGATCTGATCCTCTCCGCCGACGGCAAAACCGTCGCGTCGAACGACGACCTTGCCGAGATCATCTCCTCCCATAACGCCGGCGACACCGTTTCATTCACGGTCCGCACCGGCGACGAACAGCGCGAGGTCAGCGTGACCTTCGGCGAATACGTGCCGGCAAACCCGTAAGCGCGACCCCGCGCCGCCCCTTGCGCAAACGCGCGGGGCGGCGGACAGAACCGACCGCGAGGGACCGTTCCGAATCTCAATCGAGGATTTTGAACGGTCCCTTTTACATGCAGTATGCACACGGGTAAACGGTATTTTGTGCGCATTCTGAACGGAAAGATGATCATTATTGAACATTTTATGAATTATGCAATGCGTATTCAGGCGGGATATACCGTATATGCAAGGGACGGGAGACGGTGGATAACTCCGTTTTCCCCGACGAATCGCGGAACAAACGGATAACTTTGTGGACGATGTGGAAAGATATGCGAATATGCATTGGTACACAGGTACATGAATATTCACCGCATGGGGCGAAACGTCCCGAATCATCGCGGTTTTGGCGATTGGTCATTATGCAGCCGCGAACAGAGTCCGAAAAGGAGAATCTTCATGCGGACGCGCCGCGGAATACGGACGCATCGTCCGGCAAGCTGCATAGGGCTGGTGAGAATGGTATCAGAAGCCGCGTTCTTCGGTCGGAGCTATACTAAGGTATGCGAAAAACGACGGCTAATTTGCGGCGAACGCACACCGCAAGCGATTGGTAGCGCAGCGGAGGCGTCGCGAGGGCGCTTGCAACCGAGCAGCCGCAGCAAGCGGGATCGTTTGCGGAAAGGAGGAGCGGCGGAGCAAGGCGATGCGATGACTTGTTTTTGAAAGAAAAAGTCGTCGCGAGCCAAGTGAAGCCCGCGACGACGCGGTCTGATGCCATTATCGCCGGCCCTATCAGTCCCAGATGCGGTACGCCATGAGGAAGTGTTCCTTCCAGTAGTTGCTCTTTAAAATGCTGCTGTCGGTGATGCGCACCTGTCCGCGCGAGGAGGACGCGTCGATCATCTTGCCGTCGCCGAGGTAGATGCCGACGTGACCGGTGTCCATCGACCTGCCCTTGAACACGAGCACGTCGCCGCGCTTTAAGCTGCTCATCGAGGTGATGCGCTTGTACTTCGAGCAGGAGCGCCACACGATGCTGGTCATGTAGCCCTGCCGCACGCCCGCCTGATTTAAGCACCAGTAGACGAAGCCGGAGCAGTCGAACTTGTTCGGACCCTTTGCGCCGCGGACGTACTTGCATCCGACCTTGCCCTTGGCGATCGAGATGAATTTCTCGACGCCCTTCGAGGTGGACGAGCTGCCCGATGAGCTGCCGCCCGAGGAGCTTCCGCCCGACGAGCTGCCGCCCGAGGACGAGCCGCCGGACGAGGAACTGCCCGACGAGCTGCCGCCCGAGGAGCTGCCGCCGCTTGACGAGGAGCTTGCCGCCTTTGCCTTGTCGCTGTTGAGCTTATCGAGCGTCTTTGCGTTGATCTCGCCGCTCTGGGTGAGACCGTTGCGCTTCTGGAACGCCTTGACGGCGGTTTCGGTCGAGTCGCCGAAGTAGCCGGTGACCTGACTGCTTCTTAAGTAGCCGAGCTTATGCAGACGCTGCTGCGCGCTCTTGACGTCCGAGCCGCTCATGCCGAAGCGCATGGCGTATTTCACGGCATTTTTGGAGTTCATCTGCTCCATCGTCGCGGGTCCCAGGCAGCCGTCTCGCACGAGTCCGTTCGCTTCCTGGAACGCCTTGATCGCCGAAACGGTCTTGCCGTCCATCTTGCCCTTGGCTTCGTAGTCGGAATCGAGATAGCCGAGCTTGATGAGCCGCGCCTGGTACTGCATGATGCTGTCGTCCGAGTCGCCGTACTTATAGAAGTTGCCCACGACGTCGTCCGAATACAGCGCGTTGAGCGTTTTCACGCCGACCTTGCCGTCGACCTTGAGCTTGTTCGCGCTCTGGAACGCGCACACCGCGGCGGACGTCTTTTCGCCGAACGTGCCGGTGCGGCTGCTCTTGTCGAGGTAGCCGAGCTCGTAGAGACGGTCCTGCGCTTCCTGCACGTCGTCGCCCGAGTCGCCCTCCTGCATGACGTATTCCTTCGCGGTATCGCTGATCAGCGTCGCATAGGTGCGCTCGCCTAAGATCCCGTCCGGCTCGATGTCGTTGTGCCGCTGGAACGAGGTCAGCGCTTCGAGCGTATGACTGCCGAAGTACTCGGTCGGCTCGTCGTCGTCCATGTATCCGAGGTCCATGAGCGCGGTCTGCACGATCGCGATCAGCGGATCGGTATCGCCCTTGCGGTACGTTTTGCCCTCGAGATAATTCGTTTCGCCGATCACGGCGGGCTCGGACGCGTCCGCTTCAAGCGGCGCGGGCGTTTCGGCTTCTGCGATCTGCGCCGTGGGCGCCGGGGTCGGTTCGGGCGTCGGCGTCGACGCGGCGATGCGCACGTCCTCGCTGATCGCGCCGGGGCGGACGATCGTGTTCTCGACCGCCTGCGCCTTGCCGGTGGGCGGCGTTGCGCGGCAGCTGCCGATCGCAATGCACCCGAATACGATCCCGACGATCAGCGCAAGCAGCAGCAGCGCGGTCGCCGCGATCAGGCAAAGCCGCAGCGCGCGGCTCGGGACAGCTTTGTGAAATTTGTCCAGCAGGCTCTCGAACAGGACCTCGCCGGAGCTTTTTTCCGTTTGTTCCATGGTCGTTTTCCTCATACAGTACCGTACCACAAAGATGTAACAGAATTGCGTCCGAACTCAAAACAATTCAGCTTTGCGGATAGGTGGAAAGTGCGCTTAAAAGTTCTTCACGCACCTGCGCGCGCCGCCATGCGGGCGCCAGAAGCGTCGCGTGTTTCAGATTGGT
>CAJOKM010000048.1 GCA_905235205.1 uncultured Clostridia bacterium
TTTCGCGTCCCGTGACGGCGTTTTCCGGCGGGCAGGTCAGCAAGGCGATGCTTGCGCGCGCGATCCTGTCCGAAGCTGATCTGCTGCTTCTGGACGAGCCGACCAACAATCTCGACGTCACAGCGATCCGCTGGCTGACTGAATATTTCAAAACGTACAAGGGCGCGGTGCTTGTCGTATCGCACGACCGCGCGTTTTTGGACGATACCGTCACGCGCATGCTCGAGCTTCAGAACGGGCGCATCCGCGGCACGGACGGCAATTACACGCGCTATATGGAGCTGAAGCTTTCCGAACGCGAGCGCGCGCAGAAGGTCTATGCGCGCCAGCAGAAGGAGATTCGCCGTATCGAGGGCATCATTGCGCAGCAGAAACGCTGGAACCAGGCGCACAACTACGTCACGATCGCATCCAAGGAAAAACAGATCGAACGCATTCGTGAAAGCATGGTTGTGCCGGAGCGCGACGAACGGTCGATCGCGTTTCATTTTCCGACGCCTGCGCCGACCGGAAACGAGGTCATTGTGCTGCACGAGCTCGGCAAGGCGTACGGGAATACGCGCGTTTTTTCTCACCTCAATACAATGATCCTGGCCCGCGAATGCGTGTGTCTGATCGGCGCGAACGGCTGCGGAAAGACGACGCTTTTGAAGATTCTCACCGGTGAGGAACTGCCGACGGAAGGCACCTATAAGCTCGGCGCGGGCGTGCGGCTCGGCTATTACGCGCAGAACACCTATGAGCTGAGCGACCGGAACACCGTGCTCGGCGAGCTCAACGACGCGTTCCCGTTTCTGGACAACAAAACGCTCCGAAACGCGCTCGGCGCGTTTCTGTTCCGCGCGGACGACGTGGAAAAACGGATCGGAACGCTGTCGGGCGGCGAGAAGGCGCGTATCCGGCTTTTGAAACTCGTGCTGTCCGGTGCAAACGTGCTGCTTTTGGACGAGCCGACCAATCATCTGGACGTCGCGTCGGCGGACATGCTCGAGAGCGCGATCGAGCGCTTTGAAGGTACGGTGCTGATCGTATCGCACGACCGGTACCTTGTGCGGCGGCTTGCCGATCGCGTGATGCTTCTGACGGAGAACGGACTGATTGAGCAGACGGATGAATCCGAGGACCTGTTTGAACGGATCGTTGAGCAAAAACCGGTTCGCGCAAAGGCTTCGGAGGCCACAAGAGCCGACAACGCGTACACGCGCAGAAAGGACGCGCGCACGGCGCGCGCAAAAGCGCGGCAGGCTGTGCAGCGCATCGAACGGCTGATCATGGAAAACGAACAGGCGCACGCGGATGCGGAGTACAAACTGATCGCGGCGCAGAACACAAACGCGTTTCGCGAGATGGAGCGGCTGTATCAGGAGATCTCCATGCTCGACGCGGAGGAAGCGGACCTGTATGAACAGCTGGAAGCGGCGGAGAACGCGCAAAAAGCGCTTGAAACGGAGGCGGAGGAATGATCTGGCACTATTTTCCGATCGGTATGCGATTCCCGGTGCGCGACTTTTCGGACGAATCGAAACGGCGCTGCTGGGAGATCGCCCTATCGGCGATTTGCTCTGCAGACCCGCGCGGCACGGGACTGTACGAGGCGTGCGAAGCGTATGATCCGGGCGCAGGCATGCCGGTGTACACCTGCATCGTCTGTTATGAGGACATCAAGCAGGCGCGCGCGGCGGGCAAGCGGTTTCACGCGCTCGACGCGCTGACGTCGCGGCTTACGCTGCATGAACCGTTTGTGCAGGCGAACTACCTGGAAAGCTTCGGACCGTATCTCCCGATCGGTTCGATCGACGATAGCGGAGCGATCACGGTCACGGACGCCGCCCCGTTTCTTCCGACGGATCGACCCGAACCGATGATAGAGGCGCACGGTCTTTCGGTTTTAATCGCGGCGGACGGACCGGACGCAACCGCCGAATCCGCCCTGCGCACGCTCGGCGCGGCGGTCGCGGATCACGGATGCGTTGTCGCGCGCAAGGCGATCGCCGACGGCGGCGCGGGCACGGTGCGCGCGCTGGTATCAAACCGCAACGGACGTTATGAAACCGTCGCCGTAACGGATGCGAACGGAGAGCGCGTCTTTGAGACAATCGGAATCCTGCCCGGCGGAATCGCGGTGCTGGAAGCGGCGCACGGGGCGCGGCAGTTCGGCGCGCTGATTCAAAAAACGATTGATCTCGGCTATCGGAATATCCTGCTCGCGCTCGGCGATCTCGACCCTTCCGAATTTAAAATGCTCCGGGACGAAGAGCCCGATCCGCGGATGTCCCAATGCACGTTCACCGTGCTGTGCGCGGATGCGGACGCGGCGAAAGCACCGATCCTCCGTGAGCTCGGTGCGACGGTTCAAAACGGCGCGGAAACGGTTCTGGATCTGATCGGATTTGACGCTGCCGCGGCGCGGGCGGACTTTGTGATCCTTGCATCTGCCGCGCATGACGTCACACTTGACTCCGCCGCCGGCGCGGCGCTTTCGCGGCTGCGCGCAGAACGCAAGCCTGTGTCGCTTCTCGGGGGATCGGCGGCGGACGCCGAACGGCTCAAAAACGAGCATCCCCAACTGCGCGGCGTAATCGCGCTTTCCGGCGCGCCTATGGAGAAAGCGCTGTTTGACGCGTTTTCCGAAGGCATCCTGCCGATGCTCGGCGAATCCGTTGCCAAGAACGGCACGGTATGATATACTATTTAAACGAATCGAACGAAACGGAGGACGGACCTATGCGCATGGTGGATCTGATCGAGAAAAAGGTCGGCGGGGAAGCGCTTTCCGCCGAGGAGATCGCGTACATCGTTTCCGGCTTTACGGACGGAACGATTCCCGACTATCAGATGGCGGCGTTCCAGATGGCGGTCGTGTTCAACGGCATGACCGATCGCGAGACCGCGGACCTGACGATGGCGATGATGCACTCGGGCGAGGTGGTCGACCTTTCCGAACTGAGGGGCGTCAAGGTCGACAAACATTCCACCGGCGGCGTCGGCGATACGACCACGCTGGTCATTGCGCCGCTGGTCGCGGCGTGCGGCGGGACCGTCGCGAAGATGAGCGGCAGAGGACTCGGGCACACGGGCGGCACGCTCGACAAGCTCGAATCGATCCCCGGTGTGAACGTCGAGCAGCCGATGGACCGCTTCAAAGCGATCGTGAACAGCATCGGCGTCGCGGTCATCGGGCAGACGGGAAATCTGGTCCCCGCGGACAAAAAAATGTACGCGCTGCGCGACGTGACCGCAACGGTCAGAAGCATTCCGTTGATCGCTTCGAGCATTATGTCCAAGAAGCTCGCCGCCGGTACAGACGCGATCGTGCTCGACGTGAAGACCGGCACCGGCGCGTTCATGCAGACGCTCGACGAGGCCGAAACGCTTGCGCATCTGATGGTCTCGATCGGAAAACTGGTCGGACGCGAGTGCGTGGCGGTCATTACCGATATGAATCAGCCGCTGGGCCTTGCGGTCGGCAACGCGCTTGAGGTGCGCGAGGCGATCGAACTCTTATCCGGCAAGATCCCTGCGGGCGATCCGCTGTATGAGGTGTGCATGCTCCTGGGCACGCACATGATGCGGCTGTCGAAGCTTGCCGACACCGAAGTGCAGGCGCGTGAACTGCTCGAATCCGCTTTATCATCCGGCGCGGGCCTTGAAAAACTGCGCGGCATGATCGCGGCGGAGGGCGGCGATCCGGCGTACATCTCGCTCGATCGCATCGACGAGCTGTGCAGGGTCAAAACGACGCTGAACGTGTATCCGAAGCGCGCGGGCTACATCAGCTCGATGAACGCGGAGCGCATCGGAACCGCGGCGCAGATCCTCGGCGCGGGCCGCGCGACCAAGGAGGACAGCATCGATCCCGCCGTGGGACTTGTCATGAAAAAGCGGCTCGGCGATTTCATCCGCGCCGACGAACCGCTGTGCGTGATGTATGTAAACGACGAATCCAAGCTCGACGCGGCTTTGGAGATGTTCCACAGCGCATTCACCTATTCCGAAAAGAAACCCGATTACCGCCCGATGGTCTACGACGTCGTGCGCGCGTAAGAGAAAGGACCGAATGGAAGAACGCCTGCTCCTTGCCGTCGACGGCAACAGCCTGCTCTATCAGGCGTATCACGCCTTCTATAAAGCGAACCTCACCACGCGCGACGGCTTTCCGACCGGCGCGCTGAAGGGGTTTTTCACAAAGCTGCTCGAGCTGTTGAAACGCGAGCCGTCGCACGTGCTTGTCGCGTTTGACGTGCATCAGCCGACGTTTCGCCATGAGCGCTATGCCGACTACAAGCTCGGCAGAAAGCCTCCCGAAGAGGATCTCAAAAAACAGATGCCCGTCGTGCGCGAGCTTTTGAACGCGATGGGGATCGCCGTGATCGAGTGCCCGCGTTTTGAAGCCGACGACGTGCTCGGCACGTTTGCAAGGATGGCGGAACAGCAGGGGATGGACACGCTGATCGCGACCGGCGACCGCGATTCGTTTCAGCTGATCACCGATCGGACGAAGATCTATTACACCAAGAACAACTCGATCGTAGACGAAGCGGCGCTTCATGAACTGTACGGGCTCGAGCCCGAGCGCATGAAAGACCTGAAAGCGCTGATGGGCGACAGCTCGGATCACATTCCGGGGATCGCGGGCGTCGGCGAAAAGACGGCGCTGAAGCTTCTGGAAACGTACGGCGATCTCGAGGGCGTGCTCGCGCACGCGTCCGAGGTCAAGGGCAAGCTCGGCGAGCGGCTCCGCGACGGCGTCGAGGACGCGAGATTTTCCTACTGGCTCGGCACGATCGCAACCGACGCGCCGGTACGCGAAACGCTCGACGACTGCGCGTTCGTGCCGGAACGCGCCGCAAACGCCAGACAGCGGTTTTACGAGCTCGAACTCAACAGCATTGCCGAACGGCTTGCCGGAAAAGACGAAAAACCGGAGAAACCGGAGCTTTCGGTCGAGACCGTTGCGATCCGCGACGAACAGGGACTTTCCGACGCGCTGAACGCGCTTTCCGACGCGGACGCGATCGCGATCGTTACGACGCCGACGCTCGCGTTTTCCGGCGCGCCGGACAAGGCGTATGCGCTGACCGCGGGCGAAACGCTGTTCGACGCGTGCATGGACGAGGACGAAGCATACCGGATGCTCGGCGCGTTCCTGCTTGCGCATGGCGTTCCGATCCTGACGTTTGACGCGAAAAAGCTGTATCACCGCTGCGGATTCGAGGCGGACCGGCTGCCGCCGCTGCGCTTTGACGCGATGCTGTCCGACTACCTTCTGAACAGCAACCGTCCGGTCGAGAGCTTTGACGCGCTGTGCCGCGCGTGGCTGAAAAGCGAATCGGGGAGTCCCGCGCACCTCTTTGCGCTCGAACCCAAAATGACCGAAGCGATTGAACGGAACGGTCTTTCCGCGCTTTTGAACGACGTCGAGCTGCCGCTTTTGAACGTCCTGTTCGGCATGGAACGGATCGGGTTTCGCACCGACGAAACCGTCCTTTCCGACCTGCACGCGCGCTTTTCCGAGACGGCAAAAACGCTTGAATCGCACATCTATGACCTTGCGGGCGAGCGGTTCAATATCCTCTCGCCGAAGCAGCTCGGGCATATCCTGTTTGAAAAGCTCGGACTGCCGTCCGGCAAAAAGACCAAGACCGGCTTTTCGACCGACGCGGATACGCTCGAAGCAATCGCGCCGCTGCATCCGATCGTAAACGACGTGCTTAAGTTCCGGTTTCTGACCAAGCTTGACAGCACGTTTGTCGAGGGACTCCTAAAACAGCGCGATAAAAACGGCCGCATCCATACGCGTTTTATGCAATGCGTGGCGGCGACCGGACGCATCTCAAGCGCGGAACCGAACCTACAGAACATTCCGGTGCGCACGCCCGAAGGGCGCGAGATCCGCAAGGCATTCGTCCCGAGCGAAGGCAATATCCTCGTCGGCGCGGACTATTCGCAGATCGAACTGCGGCTTTTGGCGCATATCAGCGGGGACGCGGGCTTTATCGACGCGTTCAACAGCGGAGAGGACGTGCATGCGCGTACCGCTGCGGAGGTGTTCCACGTGCCGCTCGACAAGGTAACAAGCGAGCAGAGAAGCGCCGCAAAAGCGGTCAACTTCGGGATCGTATATGGGATCTCCGATTTCGGGCTCGCCAAAAACCTCGGCGTTTCCGTCCCGACCGCTTCCGGCTACATCAAACGCTATTTCGAACGCTATCCGGGTGTGAAGGCGTATCTTCACGAGAGCGTCGAACAGGGAAAAGCAAACGGATACGCGCAGACGCTGTTCGGGCGCAAACGCCCGCTTCCGGAGCTAAACGCGAGCAATTACAACGTGCGGCAGTTCGGGGAACGCGTCGCCATGAACATGCCGATTCAGGGGACCGCTGCGGATCTCATCAAGATCGCGATGGTGCGTGTGGACCGCGCGCTGCGCGACGGCGGGTATCAAGCGCGGCTGGTTTTACAGATCCACGACGAACTGCTTGTTGATGCGCCGAAGGACGAGGCGGAAGCGGTGAAACGGCTCATGCAGGACTGCATGGAAGGCGTCGCGGCGTTCCGGGTGAAGCTGATCGCCGAGGCAAAATGCGGAGAAAGCTGGTACGAAACGAAATGACGCGCATCATCGGCATTACGGGCGGCATCGGCTCGGGCAAAAGCACCCTTTCGGACCGCTTCCGTGCGCACGGAATCCCCGTCATTGACGCGGACGCGATCGCGCGGACCGCGCTGACGCCCGCATCCGACTGCTTTGCCGACGCGACGGCACTGTTCGGGCCGGATGCGCTGCGACCTGACGGAACGGCGGATCGCGCGTATATCGCGGCGCAGGTGTTTGCGGATCCGAAGAAGCGTGAGGCGTTGAACGGGATCATTCATCCGTATGTGCTTTCCGAAATGCTGCGACGGTCAAAAGCGTGCACGGAGCCGTTGGCGGTCTGGGACGTGCCGCTGCTGTTTGAAAGCGGATTCGACGCGTTTTGCGCGTGCACGGTCGCGGTGCTGTGCAAAGAGGAGATCCGCATCGCGCGCGTGACGGAACGCGACGGCGCGGACGAACAGAATACACGCGCGCGGATCAAGGCGCAGATCACGGATGAGGAGCGTGAACGGCTTGCGTCGTACACGATCCGAAACGAGGGATCCCTGGAAGCGTTCCTTTTCGAAGCGGACGCGCTGATCGAGCGGATCCGAAAGGAATTGGAATGAACGAAGAACCGAGGGCGGAACGGACTTCCGTCACAAAAAAGCAAAAGGCCGTGCTGATCGTGCTCGGTATGGTCGCGGTGTGCCTGATCATAAGCTCCGTGCTCGTGTTCTGGGTGCTGCCGGGCGTGCTGCGCGCGCGGTTCAAGCTTGCGTATGCGGAACAGATTTGCGCGTACAGCGCCGAATACGATCTTGAACCGTCGCTGGTCGCTGGCGTCATCTATACCGAAAGCGGGTTCAACGAACGCGCGGTCAGCCGCGTCGGCGCTCGGGGGCTGATGCAGATCATGCCCGAAACCGGAAGGGAGATCGCAGACGCGCTACATGAGCCGTTTGACGAGGAACGCCTGTTCGATCCGGACGTTTCGATCCGCTTCGGCTGCTATTATCTCCGCGAACAGCTCGACCGCTTCGATCAGAACGTCGCGGTCACGCTCGCGGCGTACAATGCCGGTCCGCATCGCGCGGCGCTCTGGCTTTCCGAATACGGACTCGACAGCCGCGGGAGAATCGCCTATATCCCGTTCGGCGAAACGAGCCGGTATGTCGATAAGGTCCTGCAGGCAGAGGAGAATTACGCGGCGCTGTACCGAACCGAACTTGCGCCGAAAACGGAGGAATAAATGCTCATACTTTTGGTGATGCTCGTCGTGCTGGCCCTGGATCAGGGCAGCAAATACTGGATCATGCATGCGCATGTAAACGGCACGCTCGGCTATACGGGCGCGTGGAACGACCTACAAGGTCTTCGCGCGTTTTTATCGGGAAGCGAAGTTGCGGCAAAGAATGCGATCCCGCAGAACGGGAACTTCCTCGTGCTGAGCTTTACGCCGAACGACGCGGCGCTGTGGGGACTCGGAAACGGAAATCCCTGGGCGGTGCGGCTGCTGCTCGCTCTGACCGCGGTGTTTCTGTTCCTGCTTGTATTCTTTACGCTTCGTACCCGCAAAACGCTTCCGAAGCTCAGCCGTGTGATCCTCGGTCTTCTGATCGGCGGATCGATCGGAAACCTGTTCGACCGGATCGTGTTCGGGTATGTGCGCGACATGATCTACGCGAAGTTTATCAATTTCCCGATCTTCAACGTCGCGGACGCGGCGATCTGCATCGCGATCGCGCTTCTTGTGTTCGAGGCGTTCTTCAAGAAGGTCGGCGTGTTTGAGGTGTTCGAGGACGAATACCGCGCGCTGTTCCGTCTGCCTTCGCGCGAGGAAGCGGAGCAGGCGAGAAAGGAACGCAAAAAGACCAAGCTCTCGCGCTTTGAGGAAGTGATCCCCGAGGACGAGGAAGAAGAACCCATTGCGGAGGAATCGCATGACAACGGAACCGATCCTGTTGATCGCGGAGACGGAAGCAAAGCGGATTGACGCGTATCTCGCCGAGAACAGCGAGCTCTCGCGCTCGAAGATCCAGAAGCTGATCAAGGACGGCGCCGTGTTCAAAAACGGCAGGCCGTGCCGGTCCAACGCGGAGGTGAAACCCGGCGACGCGATCCGCATGGACGTGCCGCTTGAGCCTGACGCGATCCTGCCGGAGCCGGAGAACATCCCGCTCGACGTGGTGTACGAAGACGATGCGATCGCGGTGATCAATAAGCCCAAGGGCATGGTCGTGCATCCCGCGCCGGGAAACGCGGGCGGAACGCTTGTCAACGCGCTTTTATACCGCTTTCAGGCGCTGTCCGGCACGGGCGGCGCGGCGAGACCCGGCATTGTGCACCGGATCGACCGCATGACGAGCGGACTTGTCGTCGTCGCCAAGACCGACGCGGCGCATGAAGCGCTTGCGCGGCAGTTTGCCGACCATTCGGCGCATCGCGAGTATCTGTGTCTCGTACACGGAAATCTGAAGGAGGACGCGGGCACGATCGACGCGCCGATCGGACGGCACAAAACCGATCGCAAGCGCATGGCGGTGCGCGAGGACGGGCGAAGGGCGGTCACGCACTGGTCCGTGCTCGAACGGTTCGGCACGGAAACGCTTTTGGACGTGCGCCTCGAAACCGGACGGACGCATCAGATCCGCGTGCATATGGCGTACATCAAGCATCCGATCCTCGGCGACGAGGTGTACGGCTCGCCCGCGCCGAAGCTGAAGCTTTTCGGGCAGGCGCTGCACGGATACCGGCTGACGCTTGTCCATCCCGTTACGAACGAAACGGTCTCGTTTACCGCGCCGATCCCGCAGGATTTTCGGACCGCGCTGACCCTTTTGGGGAGCAGGACAACGCTCCCGTACGAATCTGAATCCGGAGGAATGAGATGAAATCGATCAAAAGACTGCTTGTTGTATTCCTGATCGCAGCCATGCTGTTTTCCGGCTGCGTCATGCGCCGCATCGGAAACTGCGCTATAAACGTGCTTCCCGAACAGGAAACGCCCGCGCCCGTTTCGGACGCGACCGAACCGCCCGCGACGGAAAAACCGCAGCAGACCGAGGCGCCCGACCCGACTCCAGCGCCGATCTATACGACGCCGGAGGAAGCGGAGCAGGCGTTTTTGGCGCTTGACGACGAGCTGTTTCGCTGGTATGTGACGCAGGACATCACCACGCTCGACCAGTTCTGCGCGCACCCGGAGGACTTCGGGATCGACGAATCGACCGTGCCGGTGACGCTCGGCGAGCTGTCGAAGGAGCAGAACGATCAGTGGATCGAAGACTGCAAACAGTGGAAGGAGCGGCTGTATGAGATCGATCGAAACGCGCTTTCGGACCATCTTGCGTTTTCCTTCGATACCTATGAGCGGTTCTTTGATCTCGAGATCGAATCCGCCGACTGGTTCTACTGCACCGAGCTACTCGACCTGTACGTCGGCGTTCATATGAACCTGCCGCTTGTATTCGGACTGTATCAGTTCAAGGACAAAACGGACGTTGAAAACTACATGACGCTTTTGGGCGACGTGCCGCGGTTCATGGGCGAACTGCTCGCGTTTGAAGAGGAGCGCGCAAATCTCGGCCTGTTTATGACCGAGAACGCGTTAAATCAGATCCTGAACGACCTCAGGACCGTTGCGGACAGCGCCGAAACGAGCTATCTGCACGATACGTTCCGCGAAGCGATGGAGAAAGCCGAGTTCCTTTCGGACGCCGAAAAGGACGCGTACATCGAACAGAACGACGAGCTGGTCAGAACGTCGTGGGTGGACGGCTACCGGCTGCTGTACGACGGCCTGATAAAGCTGCGCCCGAAATGCCGTGCCGCGATCGGCGCGTATGAGCAGGGCGGCGACGCGTACGATTATTTCTGCTGGATGGTCAAAAGCGAAACGGCCGGAAACCGCACGGTCTCCGAACAGATCGCGCTTTCGGAGCGCTGTGTGCAGTCGCTGTTTGCGACGTTCCTTGCCGCGGCGGCGAACTGCGGAGACGAGCTGTACGAGCCGCAGTCGATCACGACCGGTTCCATCGCGGGCGACGAGGCGTACCTGAAAACGCTGATGCCGAAGATCGTTCCCACCATGCCCGAGGTCGAGGTGGAATATCGCGAGATCCCCGAGGAACTGCGGGAAGGCTTCAGTCCCGCGGCATACCTGACGCCCGCGGTCGACGATTACGTGCACAACATCATTCTGACCAATCCCGCGTCGGGCACCGATCTTTCGATGCTCGCGCATGAGGGATTCCCGGGTCATATGTTCCAGTTCACCTATCAGTACGCGCTGGGCACGATCCCGAAGTTCCAGATGGCGATCGAAACGAACGGTTACGCCGAGGCGTGGTCGACCAATTCCGAACTCAACGTGGCGTATCGCAACGATCGGTTCGATTCCGACCT
>CAJOKM010000049.1 GCA_905235205.1 uncultured Clostridia bacterium
TATCGTACCAGCTGACGTCATTTTTCAGATATCCGCTTGAGTAATCGCTCTGATAGCAGTGCGAGCGCTCGGTCGGCTGGGGTTCATAATCCGGATGCTCGCCGATGACCGGCGGTCTGAGCCATGCATCCATCACATAGATCGGGATGTTCGTTTCCGTCTCATCGACGATGAACTGCAAACAGTAATTGACGTCGTTGACCGAGAGCCCCGAGAGTCTGAACTCCCGGCCGCCGAGCTGAATGTAGAACACCCCATCCTGCAGGAAATTGTCGGTATCATACTCATACTTGGAGGTATCCTTGATCCGGGCGTGCACATATAGCGACCATGTCCCGGTCGTGAACGTTCCGTCGCCGTACCCGTGATCACGCTTATACCAATACGCCTGAATCTCCAGCTGCGATTCCAGCCCCGCGGGCTCGGTCTTCACGACGCTGAAGTCGTTGCTGAGCGAAGACTGCATCGGATAGGAGGCTCCGTTCTGCGGTATTGGAATCGTGCCCTTGTTGTACGCGAGCGTGAAGGATTTGATGGTCATTTTGCCATCTGCCTGTGACGAAACCGCAGGCAGCAGTGCGACAAGCATTAAAAGCGCAAGAAATGTGCAGAGAAAACGCCTTTTTATCATAGGCCCCTCCTTTTCGATTCAGCAGAATATATGATCTATTGTTAACGTATCATATCCGCTTCGAAAAAGCAAGCAATCCGGCATTTTTTCCGCACAAAAAAAACGCAACAGTTTTTGTTCACGGCGGGACGGATCAAAGCTCAAACAGCGAGATCTGCTTGTTCTTGGGCATGTCGCCGAACGCGCCGCACTGCTCGAGCTGCGCGACGATTCCGGTGTTCGCGCCGGTCTCGTTGGCAAAGTCCTCGATCGTGGCGTAATGCGCGCCCGGTTTTCTGCGTTCGCAGATCGCGATCGCCTGTCCCGCGCCCACCCCGGGGATCGCGTCGAACGGCGGACGCAGCGCGTTGCCTTCGATCAAAAACTGCGTCGCGTCGCTCTTGTAGACGTCGATCGGCAAAAGCTCGATGCCGCGGAGATTCATTTCATAAACGAGCTCCAGAATCGTCACAAGCTCGCGGTCCTTCTTCTTTTCGCTGTCGGTCTTTTGCTGCTGCTGCGCGCCCTTTTCGATCTCGTCGATCTGGCGCTTGACCGCTTCGGGACCGCCCGCGGCGCGCGTGATGTCGAACGTGTCGGCGCGCACGGTGAAGTAGACCGCGTAGAACGCCAGCGGATGATGCACCTTATAATACGCGATGCGGAACGACGACATCGAGTACGCGACCGCGTGTCCGCGCGGGAACATGTACTTGATCTTCTTGCACGAGTCGACGAACCACGCCGGAATGCCGCCCGCGTTCATCGCCTGCTCCATCTCGTCGGTCAGGCCTCTGCCCTTTCGGACGCGCTCCATGATCTTGAACGACAGCGACGCTTCCATGCCGTGCGCGATCAGGTAGTTCATGATATCGTCGCGCGTGCACAGCACTTCAGAAAGCTTTGCGATGCCGCCGGTCACCAGCGGCTCCGCGTTGTTCAGCCACACGTCCGTGCCGTGCGTGAGCCCCGCGATGCGGATCAGTTCCTCGAACGTCGTCGGACGCGTGTTCTCAAGCACCTGCCGCACAAATCCCGTGCCGAACTCCGGCACGCCGAGCGTGCCTAAAGAGCACCCGATCGCGCTTAGATCGATGTGCAGCGGTTCCACGGTCGAAAACAGCATGCGCGTGTCCGGATCGTCGAGCGGGATCGAACGCGGGTTCAGCCCGGTGAGCTTTTCGAGCATGTGCAGCGCGGTCGGATCGTCGTGCCCTAAGATGTCGAGCTTGACGAGGCGGTCGTCCATCGCGTGGAAGTCGAAATGCGTGGTGATCGTGTTCTTATCGACCTTGTCCGCGGGGTACTGGATCGGCGTATAGTCGTAGACCTCGGTATATTCGTCGTTGTCCTTCGGCACGATGACGATGCCGCCCGGATGCTGTCCGGTCGTGACCTTCACGCCCTCGCAGCCTTTTTCGAGCCGCTGCACCTCGGCGCTCGAGAACGTGCGTCCGGTCGCCTCCGCAAACGAGTACACGCATTCGAACGCCTTCCGCTCCGCGAGACCCGAGATCGTGCCCGCGCGGAACGCGTGCCCCTTGCCGAACATCTCCTCGACGTATTTATGCGCGACCGGCTGATACTCGCCCGAGAAGTTCAGGTCGATATCGGGGACCTTGTCGCCCTTGAACCCCAGAAACACCTCGAACGGGATCTCAAAGCCCTCCTTGTTCAGCATCGCGCCGCAGTTCGGGCACGCGCGGTCCGGCATATCCGCGCCGACGCTGTACTTTGTACGGTCGATGTCAAAATCGGAGAAGCGGCACTTCGGACAGACGTAATGCGGCGAGAGCGCGTTGACCTCCGTAATGCCCGCGAGCATCGCAACGACCGACGAGCCGACGGACCCTCGGGAGCCCACCAGATACCCGTCCGACAGTGATTTTTGCACAAGCCGCTGCGCCATCAGATACAGCGACGCGTAGTGATTGCCGATGATGGAATTGAGCTCCTTGTCGAGCCGCGCCTGCACGATCGGCGGCAGCGGATCGCCGTAGAGCTCGTGCGCGCGTGTGATCGCCGTGTTCTTGAGTTCCTCCTCGGCGTTTTCGATCGTCGGCGAATGCGTGTTGTCCGGGAACGGTTTCAGTTCGTCGCACAGATCCGCGATGCGGTTCGGCACGTCGATCACGACCTCCTTCGCCTTCTCTTTTCCGAGATAGGAAAACTCGCCAAGCATTTCGTGCGTCGGCTTCAGGTACAGCGGCGCCTGCTGTTCGGCGTCCTCGAAGCCCAATTTGGTCATCAGAATCGCGCGGTAGATCGCGTCGGACGGCTCCAAAAAATGCACGTCGCCGGTCGCCGCCACGGGCTTGTTCAATTTTTCACCGAGCGCGACGATTCTGCGGTTCAGTTCGCGCAAGCCCTCGTCGTTTTCGACCTTACCCTCGCGTACTAAAAACGCGTTGTTGCCGATCGGCTGGATCTCGAAATAGTCGTAGAACGCGGCGATTCGCTCGATCCTGTCCTGCGGCTCGCCGTTTAAGATCGCGCGGAACAGCTCGCCCGCTTCGCACGCCGAACCGACGATCAGATCGCTCCGGTACAGCATCAGAAGCGATTTCGGGATCTGCGGACGCACGTGCAGATAATCGAGATGCGAATAGCTGATCAGCTTATACAGGTCCTTCATGCCCTTCTGCGTGCGGGCAAGCAGGATGATATGATTCGTGCCGCGTTTTTCCCTGGAAAGGCGTTTTCTGAACTGCTCGTCCGCGTTCAGAACGGCGGGAAGCCGGAAAACGCCGCGGCTTTTCAGCATGTCGATAAAGCGCAACAGAATCTCGGCGCAGGTGCGCGCGTCGTCGTCGGCACGGTGATGACTGCCCATGTCGATCCCGAAGTAGTTCGAGATCGTGTCCAGCTTATGGTTCTCGAGCTCGTCGCGCAGCAGATACCGCGAAAGCATCAGCGTATCGGCGTACGGCATCGGGAACGTGATCCCGAACCGGTCGCCGTGATGCGTGATAAAGCCGACGTCGAACGCCGCGTTGTGCGCAACGAGCGTGCTGCCGTCGGCAAACGCGCGAAACGCCGACAGCGCCTCCCGCGTTGACGGCGCGCCGTTCAGCATGTCCTGCGTAATGCCCGTGAGCTCGGTGATGTTCTTCGGGATCACCACGCCGTCGTCGATAAAGGTCTGAAACGTGTCGATGATCTCGCCGTTCTGTAAGCGCACCGCGCCGATCTCAATAATGTCGTTCTTCTCCGCTTTGAGTCCGGTCGTTTCGATGTCGAACACGGTGAACACGCCGTCGGTTTCGATCGCTTCGCAGTCGGGGATCAGATACCCTTCTACGCCGAAGATCGCCTTGACGCCGGTGCTTTTGGCCGCCTTCGCGGCTTCGGGAAACGCCTGCACCACGCCGTGATCGGTGATCGCGAGCGCCCTGTGCCCCCAGCGCTTTGCGGTTTTGAACGCGTCGGTCAGATTCGTAATGCCGTCCATGGTGGACATGCGCGAGTGCAGATGCAGCTCGACGCGCTTTTCCGGCGCGTCGTCGCTTCGAAGCGGCCGGTCCAAAAGGTTCACCGCGTCCGCGTAAAACGCGCGCTCCCCGGTCTTCTTACCGATGCGGCATACGCCCTTTACCCGAAGGTCCCTGCCCGCTTTCGCGCTTTCGGTGAGCCAGTAAAGAAACCGCTTCGCCTGCCATTCCTCCGGAAAGCTTGCGGTGCAGTACACCGAATCGTTCAGATCGGTCACGTTGAACTGCACGCGGCAGTTCGCTTTTTTGACCCGCTGCGACCAGTCGTCGCGAAGCTCCGCACTCACGAGCCGCCCCGTAAAACACACGCTCTCGCCGGACTCGCCGTCCAGCTCAAAGATCGAAACATCCGCCTCGCCGCTTTTGATCGGCTTTCCGAAGATCGCGTCGTTTTCGGGGAACGGCGCTTCGACCTCGTTCTTCTTTTTCGGGTGCACGGGCGCTGCGACGGTCTGCGGCTCGACGTCGCGGTACACGAATTCGACCCGATACGCGTCGAGCAGCGAACGGATCGCTTCCTCCCAAACGGTCTCGGATTCCTTCGGTACGTTTTGCGGCACGCGCTCCGCCGTGATGCGAAGCGTCTGCGTTTCGCGCGAAAGCTCCACGCTCCGGATCCGAAGCCATTCTTCGCGCACGCGCGCCGCGTCGTATGCCGCCCTTAACTCGTCTTTCATTCCGCCCCTAAAAGCGCGTTCGCCTCATCGACGAGCCGCTTCAAAATCTCCTCATAACTCCCGCTTCCGACGATCTCGCCTTTTTTGATCAGCACGCCGTTTCCGTCGCCGAACGCCACGCCGATGTCCGCCTCGCGCGCTTCGCCCGGCCCGTTGACCGCGCAGCCCATGACCGCGATCTTCAGGTATCCGGCGTTGTGCTTCACATGCGCGTTTACGTACGCCGCCGCCTGTTCCACGTCGCAGCGCGTGCGTCCGCAGGTCGGACAGGAGACGATCTCCACGTCGTCCTTTCTGAACCCCACCGCGCGCAGAATCATCAGCGCGGTCTCGACCTCACGGATCGGGTCCCCGGTCAACGAAACGCGCATGGTGTCGCCGATGCCCTGTAAAAGCAGCGCGCCGAGTCCCGCCGCCGACTTGACGATCCCCATCTCGATCGGACCGGTCTCGGTGATGCCGATGTGCAGCGGATAGTCCGTCCGCGCCTTAGCCATCCGGTAGGCGCGCTCCGTTTCCGACACGGTCGTGCACTTCATCGAAAGCACGATGTCCGAAAACCCGCAGTCCTCCAAAAGCTTTGCGTGCCCCATCGCGCTGCGGCACATCGCGTCGGCGGGGTCCTCGCGGTACAGCGGCAGAAACGCCTTTTCGATCGAGCCGCCGTTGATGCCGATGCGGATCGGCACATGGTGCGCTTTGCAGCAGTCCGCGACCTTTTTCACGCGATCGGCGGAACCGATGTTGCCCGGATTGATGCGCAGCTTGTCCGCGCCGTTCTCGACCGCTTTGATTGCCAGACGGTAATTGAAATGCACGTCGGCGACGAGCGGAATATGAATCTGTTCTTTGATCGCCTTCACCGCTTCGGCGGCCTGTTCGTCGAACACCGCGACGCGGATGATCTCACAGCCGGCGGCTTCAAGTCGCCTGATCTGCGCAACCGTCGCGAAAATGTCGCGCGTATCGGTGTTGCACATGGACTGCACACTCACCGGCGCGCCGCCGCCGATCTGTACGTTTCCGACCTTGACAAAGCTTGTCATTTTACCTCCCGAAGCAACGTAAAAGATCGCTGATCGTCAGCGCGACGATCAACAGAAGCAGCAGGATCATGCCGATAAAATGCACCATGCCCTCCTTTTCGGGCGGAACGGGCTTTCTGCGGATCATTTCTAAAATAATAAAGATCAGCCGTCCGCCGTCCAGCGCGGGCAGCGGGAACAGATTGATGATGCCGAGATTCACGGCGATCAGCGCCATAAACCAGAGGAACACGTAGATTGCGTCGGAAGCTGTGTTTTGTTCGGCAACGATGTCCGACACCGCGTCGACCGTACCGAGGATGCCGCTCATATCACGACAACTCGCCTGTCCCGTGATGATCATGCCGAGCGATTTATAGACCAGCCCGCCAAGCTCCGCCGTTTCGGGGAACGCCATATACGCCGCTTTCCAGACGGTGAATTTCTCTTCCTTCAGGGAATATGTCCTCAAATCCGGTCGGATCCCTATCAGTCTATTCCCCGTCTTCTGGTCAATGCCGAACCTTGAAAGATGCACCGTCATTTCCGTTCCGCCGGTCACGGTCGTATCTGTCTGCTTTATGAGTTCTTCCTCTTGCACATGTTCCTCGATTGTCGCGCCGCGTAAGACAACCAGTTCCAATCCTGAGGAATCTGCATTTTTTATCAACTCGGTGAAGGTCTGATAGTCGTCAAAGCGGTTTCCGTCGATTGAAACGAGAACATCCCCGACTTCAACACCTGCTTCCTCTGCCGGACTGTCTTCCAGAAACTCCGAAACGCGTATGAACTGCGTCCCTTCCGTTGTTTTGCCAAAGGCAAGCAGCATCACAAAGCACAAAAGAACGCAGGTCAGAATGTTGACCAGCGGGCCCGCGAGCACGACAAGGAAGCGCTTCCACGCCGGTTTCGAGTTGAAGCAGCGCTCGTCCTGCACCTCCTGGTCCTCGCCGTAGAAGCGGCAGGAACCGCCGATCGGCAGCGCGCGAAGCGTGAACTCCGTGCGCTTACCCTTGATGCCGAACAGCTTCGGACCGAGTCCCACGGAAAACTCCGTGATCGTAAAGCCGAGCGCGCGGCCCATCCAGAAATGTCCGAGCTCGTGCGTGATGACCAGCACCGAAATGCCGAGAATTGTCAGTAAAATGTACCAGATCGTATGCATGCCGTTTCCTTACTTCGTTCGTTTTTTCACATACGCGTCGACCGCGCGCCGCGCCTCCCGGTCGGCGGCTTCGATCGCTTCCATCGCATCGGCGGGACGGTTTTCGACGGCGTTCAGCGCGGCTTTTACGCAGTCCTCGATCTCCCAAAATCCGATGCATCCTTCAAAATACAGCTCCGCCGCGCGTTCGTTCGCCCCGTTGTAAACCGTCGGCATGATCCCGTCCGCACGTAAAACCTCGTACGCCATGCGGATCGCTAAAAAGCGCTCTGTATCCGCCGGATAGAACTCCAGCGGATGAGCAAGATCCAGCTTTAAGGGCTCGCACGGACTTTCCGCTCGTTCGGGGAAGGTCAGCGCGTACTGGATCGGAAGCCGCATGTCGGGCTTCGATAGATTCGCCATGACCGTGCCGTCGCGGTACTCGACCATGCTGTGCACGATCGACTGCGGATGGATCAGCACCGAGATGCGATCCGCGCCGAAGTGAAACAGGCGGCTCGCCTCGATGATCTCGAGTCCCTTGTTCATAAGCGTCGCGGAATCGAGCGTGATCTTTTTTCCCATTCGCCACGTCGGGTGGTTCAGCGCGTCGGAAAGCGAAACGTGTTTCAGCTCCTCGCGCGACTTACGGAAGAACGGTCCGCCGGACGCGGTGAGAATCAGGCGTTTGACCTCGTCTCTGCGCCCGGAAAGCAGGCACTGGAAGATCGCGCTCTGCTCGCTGTCGATCGGCAAAAGTGCTGCGCCGCTCCTTTTGATCGCCGCGTCCACCAGGCTTCCGCCGCACACCAGGCTCTCCTTGTTCGCGATCGCGATGCGTTTGCCGTGTTCGATTGCCTTTAGCAGCGGTTTTAACGCGGCGTAGCCGGAGATTGCAAGCACGGTGACGTCCGCATCGACCGTTTCCGCGATCCGCTCGGCGGCGTCTTCGCCCGTGAACAGAATCGTTCCTTTGGGCAGGCGTTCCGCGTCGAGCGGCGCGCGCGACGCGACGTAGCGCGGTTTGAACGCGTTCGCCTGCGCATACAGCGTCTCGACGTCGGTTCCGCAGCAGAGCCCGAGCAACGCAAAGCTGTCGGGGTGCATGCGTAAAACGTCGAGCGTCTGCCTTCCGATCGAGCCGGTGCTGCCGAGCAGTAAAACCTCTTTTTTCATCTTATTTCGTTCCGTCCGTTTTCAGTCCGCCGAATCGCCGTTCGCGTCCCGCGTAATCCTGCAGCGCCTTGATCAGCTCGTCGCGCGTAAAGTCCGGCCACTTGACGTCGGTAAAGTACAGTTCCGCGTACGCGATCTGCCACAGCAGAAAGTTCGAAACGCGCTCCTCGCCGCCGGTGCGGATCAATAGATCCACGTCGCCCGAGTCCGCCGTGTACAGATGCCGCGCAAGCATCGCCTCATCCGGCTCTGCGCCGGTCTTTTTCGCTTCCTCATCCGCAAGCCGCATCGCGCGCAAAAGCTCCGCTCTGCCGCCGTAGTTCAGAGCGATATTGAGTTTCAGTCCCGGATTCTTTGCGGTCCTCGCTTCGGCTTCGCGCACGGTCTGCTGTACGGCAGTCGGGAACCAGTTGAGGTCGCCGATGCTTAAGATGCGCACGCCGTTGCTGTGCAATTCGTCGATCTCCCGGTTGAAGTATTCGATCAAAAGCCCGCACAGGATCCCGATCTCCTCCTTCGGACGCTTGCGGTTCTCGGTGGAGAACGCGTACAGCGTCAGCGACTCCACGCCGATATCCGATGTGAAGCGGATGATGTCTTTCAATGCCTGCACGCCTGCTCGGTGTCCCGCGCCGCGCGGCAGTCCGCGCCCCGTCGCCCAGCGGCCGTTGCCGTCCATGACGATCGCAACGTGGTTCGGAATGCGGTTCGGGTTCAGTCCGAACGCCGTGATCTCTTCGTCGCTGTATGTTCTCATCTGTCTCCTATTGAACAAGCGGGGGCTGTCGCAGCAAACGCAACGCCCCCTTTTTGATTCTCACATCGGTTTTTACGAGCGCGGGTCTTGGACCTCGGTCCGGAACGCGGACCAGTACAGGGTCGTCCCCTGTTCGGTTTCGTCCGTCTTGATCACGCGCGCATCGTCGCCCTTTCCGCCTTTTTTCGAGCGCACCTCGACCGTGCGGACGGTCTTCCCCTCCGCTTCGAGACGCTGCTTTGCGGCAAGTACCCTAAGGCCCAGGACGTTTTTCAAACCGAAAGGATCTCCTTTTCCTTGGCGGCAAGGATCGCGTCGACGTCCTTGATGAACTCGTCGGTCAGTTTCTGACCCTTCTCCTCGAGCCGCTTCTGATCGTCCTCGGTGATCTCCCCATCCTTCTTCTGCTTTTTGATCTGCTCGTTCAGATCGCGGCGGACGTTGCGGATCGCAACCTTGCTCTCCTCACCCTTTTTGCGCACGGTCTTGACGAGTTCCTTTCTGCGCTCCTCGGTCAGCTCCGGGAACACCAGACGGATCACCTTGCCGTCGTTGGCGGGATTGATGCCGAGATCGGACTTTTGGATCGCCTTCTCGACCGCGGGAATCAGGTTCGCGTCCCACAGCGAGATGATCAGCATCCGCGGCTCGGGCGTGGAGATATTGCCGAGCTGGTTGATGGGCGTCATCGTGCCGTAATAGTCGACGGCGATGCGATCCAGCACCTGCGCGTTCGCGCGGCCCGCGCGAAGGCTCGACAGCTCGGATTTCAAAACGTTCAGCGTCTTGGTCATTCGTTCTTTGGTTTCATCGATCAGTTCCATCGGCATAGGATCATCCTCCTTTTCTCGTTTACCGTTTCCGTTTTATCGGGTAAAAGCGCGTTACGCTTCGATTCCGTCAATGCGCGTTCCGACCGTTTCGCCGTTTGCGACGCGGTCGATCTCGCTTCGCGCAAACACCAGGATCGGCAGATGATTGTCGCGGCACAGCGTGATCGCCGCCGTGTCGATCGCTTTGAGGTCGTCCGCGATCACCTTGTCATAAGATAAATGGTCGTAGCGGATCGCGTTCGGATCGAGCTTCGGGTCCGCGCTGTACACCGCGTCGACGTTCTTCGCCATCAGCAGCGTGTCCGCGCCGATCTCCAGCGCTCTTAACGCCGAAGCCGTGTCCGTCGAGAAGAACGGACAGCCCGTTCCGCAGGCGAACAGCACCACCTTGCCCTCGGCAAGCGCTTCCTTTGCGTCGCGGGCGGTGTACTCGTCCAAAAACCGGTGCATCGGGATCGCGCTCATCGCCTTTGTCGGCATGCCCTGCCGTTCGAGACAGTCCTGCAGCGCGAGCGTATTGATCGCCGTAGAGAGCATCCCCATGCTGTCCATGCGCGAGCGTTCCTGCATGACTGTGTCGCGTCCGCGCACGATGTTTCCGCCGCCGACCACGATGCCGATCTCAAGTCCCGCGTCATAGAGGAGCTTGATTTCCCTTGCGGTCTCTTCGACCTTTTCAAAGCAGACCGGCTGAATTTCGCTCGACAGCGCCTCGCCGCTGACCTTCAAAAGCACACGCTTCATCCCATACGCCTCCTATCATAGCGTACAGTATACCATATCCTTTGTAAAAAGAAAAGAGGTTGTGAAAAACTCCTCAGGTTTTTCACAACCTCGTCGCCGGCTCAGCAATCGGTTATTCCTTCACAAACATGCTTCTTCCGCACAGGCCCGCGCCGATCAGCAGAACGGCGATGACGCCGACGAACATCAGGTCGCGCAGCGGCGTGATCGTCGTTGCCGGGAATCCCGCGGCTAAAAACGCCAGCGTGAAGCTGCCCGCAAGGATCAGCAGGACGTCGAACACGCGGCGCGCGGTCCGCTTCTTCGCCAGCAGCAGCACCAGCCACGGCACGAACAGAACCGCTGTTCCGATCAGCGCGATCATAAAGTAATAGTTCATCACCAGCCGCGGCAGGGCGAACCCCGCTTCGGGCGTATAGCCCTCGCGCTGATACAGCATCTCGCGATCGGTGTTGTTGTACGGTTCGAAGAACACCGCGTCCTCGGTCAGGTCGATCTCGGAACGCACCGGTTCTCCTTCGGTTTTGAACCACTGCCGCCACAGCGTCGTCGTCGCGGTCACGGACAATTCCCGGTTATCGCCGTCCAGCCGGATGCTGTCCACCGCAGGGTTCGCTTTGAGAAGCAGCTTTCGCGGCGTGACGTCGAGCTTGGCGTCCGGTTTCAGCGGTTCCGCGCCGTCCGCCTGCGTGGCAAGCAGCGTATACAGATACAGCGAACCCTCGCCCGGATCGCCATCCGGTGCCTGCAGGGAAAACCGAACCTCGCTGTAAGGCATCGGCGTTTCGTCCGGCTGCGCGCCCGGCGCCTGCATGACGATACTGACCGATTGACTCCCGTCCGCGCGTGTCTGATCTCTGTCGACGATGATAACGAACCCCTGCGCCTGCTTGACCAGATCCGTCTCATCGGTCTCGCCGGTTTTGGGCTGTTCGTTCACGATCGGGATCGTTTCCGGTTCGACCGTCACATCGGCAAACGCTTCCTTGACCGAAGGCACCGGGATCGGTTTTGAAAGCCTTGCAAAGCCCGAAAGCAGCAGCGCAGCGACGAGACACGCGATCAGGCCGGCGATCAGCCGGCCGCGTTTTCTGACCGCCCGGCGCACGGCGCAAAGCGGCGCGACGGACTCGGCGGGTTCGACCGGCGCTTTCAGCGCGTCGAATACCGCGCGGCATGATTCGCACGTGTCCAGGTGTTCCTTTACAAACGCGCTCGATTCCTCGCTCGCGAGATCCTCCGCGTAGAGCGGAAGCAGATCCTTTACGATTCCGCAATCCTTCATTTGTCTGTTTCCTCCAATTCGGTTTTCACGCGTATCCGCGCCCGGTGGAACGTCACCCGCGCCCAGTTCGCCGTCTTCTGAAAGAGCGCCCCGATCTGCTCGAACGGCATCTCGCCGTACACGCGCAGCAGAAAGACCTCCTTGTACGGCTCCGAAAGCGCATGCACGGCTTTTGCGGCGCGCGCCGCGTCGTCACGACGGATCGCAGCGTACTCGGGCGAAGGCTCAGGACTTAAAAGATCGTCCGGCATCGGCGCGGTGCGGTCCTTCTTGCGTTCGGAAAGCCACAGATTCTTGGCGATCTGACACAGCCATACGCGTACTTCGCACTCACCGCGGAAGCTGTCCAGCTTCTGCATCGCCTTGAAAAAGGCGGTGCTGGTCAGTTCCTCGGCTTTGGACGCGTCGCCCGTCAGTCTGAGACAGTAGCGGTACACGTCGGTAAAGTATGCGCGATAAACCTGTTCGATCGACTCCATCCTCATCCCGTTCCACCCATAAGACGCGCGAAACCCGAAAACGTTACAATGTTTTTTGCAAAAACCTGCGCCGGTGATCGAACGGCGTCGCCGTTCGGCACGCAAGTGCGAGGAACAAGTATCACACAAATCCGTCGGATTCAGCGACATGCGCGGTGAATCCGACTCCTTGCGGGGCAGACCGCCCGGAAATCCGGAGGATTTTAGGTCTGCACCGTCAATCCTCGACGGAAGCCCGCTTCCGTCGAACGTAAAGCGTTTACCACACCTGCCAGCGCAGGACGAACGCCACGAGATACAGCGCGGACGCGGGAACCAGCACGGCGGCGGCGGTGATCTTCTGCCAGCGCTTTTCGGTCAGCAATCCGAGCAAAAGCGCGATCACCGGCATGGCCAAGAGGTATCGCGGTCCCGAGAGCAGCCAGGTCGTGCCGATCGCGATCGCGAAGTACGCAACGAACCACGCGGCGTAGGAAGGGCGCAGTTTTTTCGCGCCGAGCGCAAAGAGCCCGAGCGCGCCGAAGTGCCAGAGCACGTTTTGAAGCCACAGACCGAAGAAAACCTCCTTGTCCTCGAACCATTTCTGGATCAGAAGATCGGTCTGATAGCCCGCCGTCTCGAAGAACCAGCCGAGCTCCTGTCCCCAGTGCTCGCGCTGATAGACGAGGAACTGGAACGCGTTGCCCGAAACGACGTAATTCACGCGCAGATAGCAAAGGAACCCGACCGGAACGAGCAGCGCGGGCAGCAGCGACAGCACGCGGCGGGACGCCGAACGGCGTTTGAACGCGTGTCCCCATTCCATGAGCAGCGGCGCCATAAGCAGCAGACCCAGCGAGCGCGTAAACGCCGCGTACGCGCCAAGCAGGCCCGCAAGCGCGAACCGTTCCTTTCGCGCCGCGTACAGGGTCGAAACGCACAGCAGCAGATACAGGCTTTCGCTCATGGGCGCGACAAAGAAGAATCCGCCGGGGAGCAGCCACAAAAACGTAACCGCAAAAAACGCGCGTTTGTGATCGAGATCGAGCCGCAGCAGCCGGTAGAACACACAGCACGCAGCGGGATACGCGACGGCGGAAACGAGCAGCCCCGCAAGCACGTCGTTTCCGAGAATGCGATACAGCGGATAGACCGCAAGCGGGTAGCCGGGCAAAAACACGAGCTGCACGGTGCGTCCCCACTGTTCGCCGAACACATACCACTCGCGCGTGATGTCCAGATAATGCCCGCTGTCGAGACAGCGCCAGAAATCGAGATACGCCTGCGGCGTCAGCGCGCCGCGATCGAGCTTCAGAATCAGGAATACCGCAAGGTACAGCGCCGCTTCGACCGCAACCGAGACCGTTGCGATCAGCAGCAGCACGCGCTTCGGCTCGTCCGATGCGGGCGCGGGCGGATCGGGATCGCGCCAGAAACGCATCCAGCCGGGGACGAACCGCCAGCAGCCGAGCACGAACAGTCCGAGCGAGACCGTCGCGGGCAGGATCTCTGAAATCTTCGGCTGCGCAGAGATCACCCAGTACACGAACGCGCCCGAAAGCGCCGCCGTGCCGAGGATCGAAACGATCCGCGCAAGGCGTCTCGGCATGTTTGATTGTTCGGAACGGTTCTCCATCTAAAACTCCTTTTCTCTCTCCCGTCTATGAGTATACCACACCGGACACGTCGGAATTGTAAAATCTGCCAAAACAATCGCAAATTCGGGCGAAGTTTTCACATCTTTTCTACAATGCGCGGCTATATTCCGTGGTATAATAAAAAATCATACCGGGAAGCGCACGTGCTTCCTTTGATCGGAGACTCCGCAATGCTTGCAAAATTCAGTGTAAAAAAACCGTTTACCGTGCTCGTCGTCGTCCTTCTGGTTCTGGTGCTCGGATACGTTTCCGTCGGGAAAATGACGCCGGACCTGCTTCCGGACATGAGCTTCCCGTATCTCGTTCTGTTCACGACCTATCCGGGCGCTTCGCCCGAAGAGGTCGAGGCGACCGTGACAAAACCGCTCGAACAGGCGATGTCCGCCGTCGATCACATGAAAACGGTCACGTCGACGAGCGCCGAGAACGTTTCCACGGTCTATCTCACGTTTGAAGACGGCACCGACGTCGATCTGGCGGCGATCGACGTACAGCGCGCGATCGGCGCGCTGACGGGTTCGTGGGATGAGCAGATCGGCGCGCCGGTCATGCTGGAGCTCAGCTCCGATCTGATCCCGGTCACCGTTGCCGCCGTGCACAAAACCGGCATGGACCCCGTGGAGCTGTCCGCGTTCGTTTCCGACACGCTTCTGCCGAAGCTCGAAGGCGTGTCGGGCGTGGCGGCGGTCACGACCTCGGGACTGATCGTGCAGCAGGTGGAGATCGAACTGGACGACGAACGGATCGAAGCGCTGAACGATAAGGTCTACGCCGCGATCGACGAGGAGTTTGAAGCCGCGACCAAGGAGCTCGACGACGCGCGTCAAAAGGTCGAGGACGGCGAAAAGGAGCTGGACGAAAACCGTGAAAAGCTCGAAGAAGGGCAGAGCGCGCTCAATTCCGGCAGGCATCAGGCGAACCGCGAGTTTGAAAAGGCGCAGAACGAACTGGACGCGGCAAGCGAACAGGTCACAAACCTCTTAAAAGAGCTCGGCACGCAGCGCGACACGCTTTCAGGGCAGCTGGAGCAGGCGCGCTCGCTTGAGACGCAGCTCACTACATTAAAATACACGGTGCGTACGCTCGAAGCGGGCAAACAGCTTCTGGATCAGTCGATCGCGGCGATCGAAGCCGATCCGACGCTTTCCGACGAGCAGAAGCAGGCCTACGTCGAGGGCATCCGCACAAGCGACGAATACAAAGCGATCGAAGACGGGCTTAAGCGGGTGGACGCGCAGCTTTCCGCAAACGGACTGTCGCGCGACGGGATCGACGGCGCGCTTACGGAGCTTTCGGAAGCGATTCCGAAACTCGAGCAGGGGATCGAAACCGTCGACGGACTGATCAAACAGGCGGAAAGCGGCAAGCTCGACGTCGAGAACGGGTATGCCGAACTGGACAATCAGAAGAAACAGGTCTACGGCAAGCTGAACAGCGCGCAGAGCCAGCTCAACGAAGGCAAGGCCGCGCTCGAAGCGGGCGAGAAGGAGCTCGAGACAGGCAAGCAGCAGCTCGAAGCCGCCGAACAGGAGGCGCAGAAGCAGCTCGAAGCGGCAAAGGAAGCCGCAAACCTGCACAACGTGATCAGTAAAGACATGCTTGCAAAGCTGCTTTCGGCACAGAACTTTTCAATGCCCGCGGGTTACATGGATGAGGGCGACACGCAGTGGCTCGTTTCGGTCGGCGACGGGATCGCCGACGTTTCCGCGCTCGAAGCGGTCCCGCTGTTTTCCGCGGGGATCGGCTCGCTGGACACGATCCGCTTAGGCGACGTGGCGCGCGTGCGTCTGATTGACAACACCGGCTCGACCTACGCGAAGATCAACGGCGAAAACGGCGTGCTGCTCTCGTTTTCGAAGCAGTCCGTGTACGCGACCGCGACGGTGTCCGACAGCATCGAGGCGCGTTTTCGCGAGCTCGAATCCGAATACGACGGACTCTCGTTCACCTCGCTGATGAGCCAGGGCGATTTCATCCATATGGCGGTCTCATCGGTCGTCGAGAACCTGCTGATCGGCGCGGTGCTCGCGATCCTGATCCTGTTTTTGTTCCTGCGCGACCTGAGGCCCACGCTGATCGTCGGCATCTCGATCCCGGTGTCGGTGCTGTTCGCGCTGGTTCTGATGTACTTCTCCGGCGTGACGATGAACGTCATCTCCATGTCGGGGCTTGCGATCGGCATCGGCATGCTCGTCGACAACTCGATCGTCGTCATTGAAAACATCTACCGGCTCAGAACCGAAGGCGTTGCGGTGAAAGCCGCCGCCGTACAGGGCGCGCGCGAGGTCGCGGGCGCGATCACCGCGTCCACGCTGACCACCGTGTGCGTGTTCGTGCCGATCCTGTTCGTGGAGGGCATGACCCGGCAGATCTTTATGGATATGGTGCTGACCGTCACCTATTCGCTGCTCGCGAGCCTGCTCGTGGCAATGACGGTCATTCCCGCCATGGTTACCGGCGTTCTGCGCCGCCCGGTCAAGAAACCGAGTCCGCGCCGCGAAAAATTGCTCGACGCGTTTGAAAAATCGCTCCGGTTCGTGCTGCGTCACCGCGCGATCGCGCTTGTGCTTGTGCTTCTGATCCTCGTTGGCTCCGCGTGGGCGGTCATTGCGCGCGGGTTTGCGTATTTCCCCGAGAGCGGCGGCAAACAGATCTCGGTCACCGTTCCGCTCGAAAAGGACACGACCTTTGAGGAGGCGACCGAGATCGCCGACGCGTTCATGGACGCGATGTACACGGTCCCCGACCTGTCCGACGCGGGCGGCATGCTCGGCGGCGGCGTAGGCTCGATCTTAGGACTCGGCGGCGGAAGCGGTTCAAAGGTCAGTGAACTCACCATTTACGGTCTGATCGACGAAAAGAGCAGCAAATCGAGCATCGATATCCGCGACGAGATCGACGCCGCGCTTGCCGGATTGAGGGATGCGCATCCTTATGAGATCGCCGGCATGAGCACGATGAGCTTTTCGGGCTCGCTTTCGGGCGACGACGTCTCGATCCGCATCTACGCAAACGACCTTTCCGTGCTTGCCGAAACGGCAAACCGCGTATCCGAAACGCTTCAGGGCGTCGACGGCATCGCCGAGGTCGGCGGCGGCACGGACGAAACGATCCCGACGCTGCACGTCACCGTAGACAAGCAGAAAGCGGCGGATCACGGTCTGACCGTTGCGGAAACGTACCTGAACCTTGCCTCCGCTCTGAGGAACAGCGTTTCGTCCACCTCGGTCACGTCGAGTACGACCGCGCTGGACGTGACCGTCATCCAAAACGGCGGCGTGCCGCACTCGAAAGCCGCGCTCGAGAATCTCGAATTTACGGTCACGCGGCTCGACCAGTCCACGGAGACCGTGAAGCTCAAGGACATCGCGTCCGTGACCGAAACGACCTCGCTTGCGGCGATCAAACGCGTGGATCAGCGGCGGTCGCTGACCGTCACCGGCAAGCTCGAGCCGGGGCGCAACGTCACGCTGGTGAGCCGCGACGCGCAAAAAGCGATCGGCGCGCTGACGCTGCCCGCCGGCTGCACGCTGGTGTTCGACGGACAGAACGAAACGATCAACAGCGCGCTGAAGGACCTTCTCTGGATGCTTGCCTTGGGAATTCTGATCATCTATCTCATCATGGTCGCGCAGTTCCAGTCGCTGCTCTCGCCGTTCATCGTCATCGGCACCGTGCCGCTGGCATTTGCGGGCGGTTTCCTTGCGCTTCTGATCGCCGGCAGCGAAATCAGCATCGTCGCCATGATCGGATTCATCATGCTGGTCGGCGTCGCGGTCAACAACGGTATCGTGCTCGTCGACTGCGCAAACCGCCTGCGCGAAGAGGGTATGGAAAAGCGCGACGCGATCGTGAAAGCGACCGGCATGCGTCTGCGTCCGGTGCTGATGACCGCGCTCACTACAATCCTCGGTCTGCTGCCGCTTGCGATCGGCATCGGAACCGGCGCGGAGATCGTGCAGCCGGTCGCGATCGTGTGCATCGGCGGACTGACCTACGCGACGCTCATGACCGCCTTCATCATTCCGGTGCTCTACGACCTTCTGCGCCGTAGCTCTGGCAGCGCGTCGCGCCGCCGGTTCAACCGCATCTCCGACGCGCAAAATGCGGAGAGCGAACAGTCCGTTCCCGACGACGCAGCGCCGCAGGCGGAATAACAGCAGACACACAAACGCCCGCCGGAGAAACCCGGCGGGCGTTGTTTTATTCTTTTGCTGTCAATTCAGTTTTAAACAGAAAATCCTTGTCTGCTCGGTCGAGCCGGTGGTCGCGACGACCACGAGGTTGCCGTACGCCGCGGGCGTCGCGTCGATGCGCTCGCCGAGGTCCATGGCAAACAGCGCGTTCTCGCCCGGGTTCGCCGCGTTATAGAGGCGGATGCCGCCGTCGCGGTCACAGGCGATCAGGTACGCGTCGCCGCGCGCGTTGTACACAACGAGCGGCGAGGAGACGTAGTCCGCGTTGCCGGTCTGCTTGATCTCCCAGCGCACCGCGCCGGTTGCGCGGTCGTACGCCACGATCTTGCCGCCGTAGGAATAGGTCACGTTTCCGTCCGCGTCAGTCGTGTCGACCGCGAGTCCGTAGAACGCGCAGATCAGAAGATCGCCGATCGTGCCGTGCCCGATGTGCGGCGTGGCTTTCGCGCCGCCCTTTGCGCTGCCGACCGTAATGCAGATCTGCTTCTGCTCCCATACGATCGCGCCGGATAAAGCGTCGATCTTTCGCACATAGCAGTACCCGTAGCCGTTCGGCAGGGTTTCATCCTGGTCCGCGCACTGCGAGCAGGTGTACACGTACGCCGTGTTCGCGTTGCCGTCCTCTTCAAGCACCGGCGTCGCGTCTGTATCGCCGCCGGTATCGGTCACAAACTGCAGCTGCAGCGTGTTGAGATCGACGCATTGCAGCCGTCCGCCGTTGTCCGCAAGGTACAGATAGTTGCGGAACGCCGCAGCCGACGACTCAAAGCCGAACGAGCGCTTCCCCGGATACTCCGTCGAGGAATA
>CAJOKM010000050.1 GCA_905235205.1 uncultured Clostridia bacterium
GTTCTACGACGGCGAGCACTGTCTCGGCGGCGGTCCGATCGATTCGGTGACGCCGAAAAAGCGGATCACGGTATGAACGCGCGTTTGGTGCATCTGACGCCGCGGCTTACCGCTGCGCTGGAGCTTCTAAACGGTTCGGTATGCGTTGCGGATATCGGCACGGATCACGGACGCCTTGCCGCTGCGCTCTTACAGCGGGGGATTGCAGAACGCGTGATCGCTTCGGACGTCAGCGAGCCGTCTTTGCGGAAAGCCGAAGCGCTTCTCGGCTATATCGGGCTATCCGATCGGGTTTCGGTTCGATGCGGCGACGGACTGTCCGTACTGAAACAGGGCGAATGCGACGCCGTTGCGCTTTTGGGCATGGGCGGCACGCTGATGTGCCGGTTGCTTGACGCATGCGAGGTTCCGCTGATGGGCGCAAACGTCGCTGTGCTGCAGCCGATGCGCGCGCAGCGGGATATCCGCGCGTACCTGTACCGGCATTGTTTTCATATCACGGATGAACGCATTGTCCGTGAGGGGGACAGGCTATATCAGGTGCTGAAAGCCGTTCCGAAAAACACGGTTCAGGACTGGCCGGACCGCTTTCCGCAGGGTTTTTTCGACGTCGGATACACGGCGTTTGAACACCGGGAAGCAAACCTGTACGCGCTGTGTATGCAGCAGCGTGAACAGCACCTGAAGCGAATGGAGTCCGCGCGCAACACGGACGGAGAAGCGCGTTTGACCGAACGGATCCGCGCGCTGGATCAGATCCTAAATGAACTCGGACCGGAGGAATAACATGGACATTCAACGCTTTTGCGCCATGATGGAGCGCATCGCGCCGCCCGCACTTGCGATGGAGGGAGACCGGATCGGACTGCTGATCGGAACAGATCACGCAAAGATCAGAAAAGTGTTGGTCGCGCTCGATCTTACAACCGACGTCGCGGACGAAGCGATCCAAGGAGGGTACGATCTTGTTTTGACGCATCACCCGATCTTCTGGGATCCGGTGACGCAGATTCTTCCGGACCGGTACGAGACCGCGGCGGCGTATCGTCTGATCCGCCACGGAATCGGCATGTACGCCGCGCATACGAATCTGGACGCGGCGCAGGGCGGAGTCAACGATGCTTTATGCGATGCGTTAAGATTGTGTGATTGCCGTCCTTTGCCGCCTGAGAATCTCGGACGGATCGGCACGCTTGTTTCGCCGATGCGGTTTTCCGACTTCACGGCGTTTTGCGAGCAGAAGCTCGGAACGCGGGCGCGCATCGTCGGCGACCCGAACCAAACGGTTCATTCGGTTGCGGTGATCGGCGGGTCGGGCGGCGGCGACGTCGAAACCGTGCATGCCGCAGGATGCGATGCGTTCGTCACCGGCGAGATGAAACACAGTCAGGCGCTGGAAGCGGCGTTTCTCGGGCTCTGCTGCTGCGTGCTCGGACACTATGAAACCGAAATTCTTGTCCTGAAACCGTTGATTAGCCGTTTACAGCGCGAAGAAAATGATGTACAATATGATTTAACACGATCGGGCAAAGCGCCTCTGCCTTGCCCGGAAGGAGGAAGGACCCATGAGTAAACCGATGGCGCTTTTGGCGTATCAGGACGCCGATCTCGAAAAACAGCAGATCGACGCGGCTGTTCGCACCACGGCGAACCGGCAGAAACTGAACAAGCTTGCGAAGTACATCAAGCAGCAGCAGGCGACGCTGACGAAGCTCAGCGACGACATGGAAGCGTTTTCCGCATCGTTGTCGCGCCTGAATACGCAGTACGACGCCGTTTTGAAACGTCTTGATCTGGAGACGTCCGAGTTCGACACGCTGAAAGGCGACGAGGAATGCACCTCCGAGGAGATGACGGAGTTCCGCCAGGACATTGAAAAACTGAACCGTGAAGCGAACGGGCTCGAAAAGGAGATCAAACAGCTTTTCCAGAATCTCGAAGCCGCCGTGACCGAGTATCAGAAAACACGTCAGCAGGGCGCGAAGGCGAAGAAGGAATATGATCAGCTGAAGGTCGTCTGTCAAAAGGAAAAGGACGACGCGGCGATCGATATGCTGGCGATCGATAAAAAGATGGAGGAGCTGGAGCGCAAGGTCAGTCCGGCGCTGATGACGCGCTACAAACGCGTACGCGCGCATCATTCGATGCCGCTTGCCCAGGTGCAGGACGGCAAGTGCAGCGGATGTAATATGGCGCTTCCGAGCCTGACCATCCGGAAGCTTGTCAATGAAGACATGATTCTTGAGTGCGAGAACTGCGGCAGGATACTGTACGCAGACAACGAATAAACACGTTTGACGGTGAGTAAGACAGACGATCGCGGCTCTCTTCTTGAGAGGTGAGGAAAGTCCGAGCACCGCAGGGCAGGGTGCCGGGTAACACCCGGTGAAGGCGACTTCAAGGAAAGTGCAACAGAAAGATACCGCCCGATTCTTCGGGTAAGGATGGAAAGGCGAGGTAAGAGCTCACCAACGGCATGGCGACTTGTCCGTTCTGTAAACCCCACCCGGTGCAAGATTGAAATGAGGGCAATAATAGCGGCCCGCTACGCCCTTTGTAATCGCTTGAGCGTTCCGGCAACGGTGCGCCTAGATAGATGATCGTCCTTTGACAGAACTCGGCTTACGGCTTGCTCACCGTACTATTTCAGAGAGGGGAAAACCATGGAATCCGTTCGTAAAACCGTATTATCCGGCATTCAGCCTTCCGGCGTTCTGACGCTCGGAAATTATCTCGGCGCGCTGAAGCAGTGGGCGCAGATGCAGGATGATTATCTGTCGCTGTATATGGTCGCAGACCTGCATTCGATCACGGTTCGACAGGAACCCGCCGTGCTGCGGCGGCGTATTTCTGAAACGTATGCGCTGCTTTTAGCGTGCGGCATCGATCCGGACCGGTCGATCGTATTCGTGCAGTCGCAGGTGCCGGAGCACACACAGCTTTCCTGGATCATGAACTGCATCACATACGTCGGCGAACTGAACCGAATGACGCAGTTTAAGGACAAGAGCGCCAAGCACGCCGACAACGTCAACGCCGGACTGTTCACGTATCCCGTTCTGATGGCGAGCGATATTTTGCTGTATCAGGCGCACTGCGTCCCGGTCGGCGCGGATCAGAAACAGCATGTCGAGCTGACGCGCGACGTTGCCACGCGGTTCAACAACGCGTACGGCGAGACGTTCGTCGTTCCGGAGCCGTACATCCCGAAGTTCGGCGCGCGCATCATGTCGCTGCAGGAACCCGAAAAGAAAATGAGCAAGTCCGATCCGAACCCGAACGCGTTCCTTCTGCTGACGGACGATGCGGATACGGTTGTCAGGAAGCTTCGTCGCGCCGTGACCGACTGTGAAGGCGTGATCGCGTATGATCCCGAGAACCGTCCGGGCGTTTCGAACCTTCTTACGATCTATTCGGTCTGCGCGAACATGTCGATGGAGGATGCGCAAAAGCACTTTGACGGGCTCGGATACGGCGCATTGAAGCAGGAGACCGCGGACGCGGTCAACGCGGTGCTCGATCCGATCCGCGAGGAATATGCGCGTCTGCTCACCGATAAAGCGTATCTTTCGGAGCGAATGAAAGACGGCGCGGAGAAAGCAAGCGCGATCGCGAGAAAAACGATCCGCAAGGTCTATCGCAAGGTCGGACTGGACTGCATGAGGTGAGGGTATGGTTGAGATGCCGTTTTCGGAGGCATATGCAAAGATCCTGCGTGAAGAGATCATGCCGGCAACCGGATGTACCGAACCGATCTCGATCGCGTACTGCGCCGCAAAGGCGCACGAGGTGCTCGGCATGCAGCCGACCGCCGTTACCGTTTCGGTCAGCGGAAACATCCTGAAGAATGTCAAAAGCGTTGTTGTACCGAACACGAACGGCTTAAAAGGCATTCGTGCCGCGGTCGCCGCCGGGATCATCTGCGGCGATGCAGCGAAGGGCATGCAGGTCATCAGCTCGGTGACAGAGGAACAGCGGGAAGCCGTCGCGCACTTTATGGATTCGATCAGCATCGACGTATCCTGCGCCGAAACGGACTGTCCGCTGTACATCAGCATCACGCTGTATGCGCGCACGTCGTACTCGCGCGTTGTCATCGCAAACAACCACGCAAACATCGTCGAGATCATGAAAAACGGCGAATCGATCCTGAAGCGCCCGATCGTCGCGCAGAGCGAGGACAACCTGACGGACAAGAGCTGTTTGAATCTGCATGACATCTTCACGTACGCGGAGCATGTCGACATTTCCGAGGTGCAGGACCTTTTGGATATGCAGATCCGGTACAACATGGCGATCTGCGAAGAAGGACTCACGAACGATTACGGCGCAAATATCGGCAAGATCCTGCTTTCCGAAAACGTATCCGACGCCAAGACGATCGCGCGCGCCTATGCCGCCGCCGGCAGCGACGCAAGGATGAGCGGCTGTGAGATGCCGGTCGCGATTTTGTGCGGTTCGGGGAATCAGGGCATCACCGCGTCGGTTCCGGTCATCTGCTACGCAAAGCATTACGCGATCGGCAAAGAGCGGATGTACCGCGCGCTGATTCTGTCCGATCTTCTGACCGTGTATCAGAAAGCCGGCATCGGGCGGCTTTCCGCCTACTGCGGCGCGGTCAGCGCGGGCTGTGCCGCCGGCGCGGGCATTGCGTATCTGCTTGGCGGCGATGAATCCGTCGTTGCGCATACGCTTGTCAATTCGATCGCCATGATCTCCGGAACCATCTGCGACGGCGCAAAGCCGTCCTGTGCGGCAAAGATCGCCGCGGCGATCGACACCGGGATATTGGGGTATCAGATGTATCTGCATCAGCAGCAGTTCTTCCACGGCGACGGGATCGTCGCGCCCAACGCGGACGCAACCGTGCAGAACATCGGCCGCATCGCCTCGGAAGGCATGCTCGAGACCGATCACACGATCATCGACATTATGCAAAAGGACTGCAAATAAATGAGTTCGCATCAAAAAAGCCATCGGAGCGTATCCGGTGGCTTTTCCGTTATTCAAGCTTCAGCCGATAGAGAAGTCCCGCTTCGTTCTCGGCAACGATCGTACCGTGCGAATCGAAATACGCCTTGTCGATCTCATAATTCATCCGTTCCGCATTGGAGATCAGCACATAACCGACGTGATAGGTCGAAAACAGGTTTTCGCATTGCGCGGGCGATTCATACATCTGCCGCACATGCTCGGTGCGTTCGCTTACGTCGATCCCGTGGTAGTACAGAAACGTTCCCGTTCCGGTCACGATACTGCGTCCGGTCAAAGGCGTAATAAGGTTCCAGTGGTAGTTGTTTGCGAGGATCACCGCGTCCGACTCGGTCGCCGCTTTGATCTGTTCGGTCAGGGCGACTTCTTCCGCCGAATACACCTGATACTCGCTCTTCCATTCGCGCAGGATCGTCATCACGGACGAAACCGACATCGTGAAGAGCAGCAGGTATACCGCAAGCGCACGGGCGATCCCGCCGCCCGCAAACCCGCGTTTGAAGCGCGAAGACAACCCGACATGCAGCAGCGGCACGATCGCGCCGGCAGCGAAGAGGATCAGCAGACCGTACACCGCCGCGTCCGAAACGGTATACGCCGTCTGCGTATACTGCCCAAGCCAGACGATCGCAATCACGGCAAGCAGGAGGAGCGCAGACAGCAGCGCGGGCAGTATGCTCAAAAGCCCCGATCTCGTTTTTCGAATCGGAACAGCCGTAAACAGGATCAGCGTCAGTAAGAACCCTCCAAGGAAAAAGAGCGTCAGCGCGGTTGCGGAAGGAACGAGCACCCGACCGCTTTCCGAAGCGATCCGCTTGCAGAGAAAATAGATGAAAAATACGCCGCATAGAGCGGATATGCCGAGCAGATTTCCGAAAAGCGTTCGTTCGGCGAATCGATGAACGCGCAGCGCTTTCGTGCCCTTTTGAAACAGATAGCACAGAAGCTTTGCGTCGATCGCGCAGGTGAACGCGAACCAGATAAACAGCAGTTTATTGTTATCATAATCGTTCGGCTGAAACTCCAAAACCTCCGAGATCAGCCACAGGATCAGCACGCCGTTGTAGATCCTGCGGTCCTTCTTTGGAAGGATCAGGTACGCAAACGGCAGCAGCACAAAGACCCATCCCATGTTCTTGACGTAGAACCAAAGATAGGAGTCCGTCGTATTGCCCCAGTTCAGATGGAATCGCACGAGACTGCTTTCCGCTGCCTGCCGGAACGAGAAGAAGAAAAGCTGCGGCGCGGCAAGCACGCATGCGATCAGCGCATAGCAGAGCCAGTCTAAAAGCCGCTTCTTTTCGAACCGCACGCGAACGAGATCAAAAATGCAGTACACCGCGCTGATGATCCCGAGCGCGAGGAACGAATGCGTGTGAATCAGCGGAAGCAGACCCGCCGTTACGCCGAGTATCATGACGTTCTCACGCCGGCGTTCAAACGCGAACCCGTGCAGCAGATAGAGGCAGGGGAACAGGAACGCCCAGCCGAACAGCGTCGCGCGCTGCGGGATCAGCATGTCCACGATCGGATTGACCCATCTAAGACCGAGCGCGGGAATATTGGTCGGCGTCTGATAAAACCCGTCCAGAAGGGTCTGAGAAACGGTCTGCGCGCCCGTATCCAGAAGGCCAGTAAGAATACCGCCGGATTTTGCAAGATCGAAGAAGTAAAAGAATCCGAATCCGCCGCCGAAAAAGAACAGCAGCGTCGCAAGGATCGCGCGGTTCTCCTTTTTCAGCCACTGCTTCATAAAGCAGTAGATGCCGAGTACGACAAGCAGGTATGCGTAAACGGCGGAGATCAGGTATGCCTGCCTTGCGGTCGCGCCGAGCGCATACAGCGAAGCGCCGGACGTTTCACACAGGAACGGGTAGTTTAACGCATGCCCGGGGAAAATACTGTACTGCGGCGGAAACGCTTTCTGCTCGGCAATGCTCGTCAAAAACCCGAGATGCATGGCAAGATCGCCGTAGGTGACCTGTCCGACCCAAAGACTGCCGTCCTTGTGCGGATACAGAACGTGCGTGTTCAAAAGAACGATGCCGATAAGCGCGACCGGGATCAAAAGCAGGAGGGCGGGGGAAAGCGCGCGCAAAGAATACGCGTTCATCCGTCCGCGTTTTTTTCTCCGGTACAGGATCAATAGGCAAACGCAAAGCCCGATCAGCGCACATGCCGCGGCAAGGATCTGCGAAAGAAGCGTAAACCCGAGAAATAACGCGAAAAGCGACGGAAGCCAGGTCAACAGCAAAAGCCCGAGCGTGAGCCCGAGCCAAATGCGATTGAAAAATCTGTGCTTTGCGAAAACGACTTCGGAAAGTCCGAGCCCCGAGACCGCGAATAAAGCAGTGAACAGCAGCGCGGCGGTCATTTTTGAATAAACAGGATGCCGGTCGTGTTCGGTCCGCAATGCGAGCAGATGGTCGCGCTCGCCTGCGTGATGTGAATCTCCTTAAACGGTTGTAATTCGAGCGCACGGACGCGCATGGCTTCGAGCACGTCCGGATCGGATCCGGAATGCGTGATAAAGCAGCGATCCAGTACGATATCGTCGCGCCCTTCGATCATGTTTTCAACATATTTCAGCGCGCTGCGCTTATACGAACCCAGATACTTCTTTCCGACGGTCATGGAGCCGAACAGATCGTTCCGCACTAAGATGCACGGCTTGATGTTCATCAGGGACGCGCCGAACTGCGCAAGACCCGAACAGCGCCCGCCCGCATGCAGGTATTCGAGATCGTCCAAGATGAACGACGCACTGACGCGATCGGTAATCGGCGTGACCTCGTCATAGATCTCTTTCGCGGACATGCCCTTTAAGACGCGCTCGCCGCATTCGCACACGATGTGTCCGCTGCCGGTAGAAAGGCTCTTGGAATCAATGACGTACACGCGTCCAGGATCGAAGAGCTCTCCCGCAAGGCGCGCGTTGTTGCAGGTCGAAGAAAGCCCGCTGCCGAGCGAAACGTGAACGATGTCAAACCCCTGTTCGATATAGGGACGGAATACGTCGGCGTATTCGTCGATGTTCATCGCCGCCGTGCTCGGAAGCGTATGGTTCTTTTCATAATTCTCATAGATCTCAGTATGGGTGATGTTGACGCCGTCGAGATACTCGTTTCCGTTCAGACGAACGTGGATATGCACAAAGTCGATGTCGTACCGCTTTGCAAGCTCCGGACCGATGTCGCAGGAACTGTCGGCAATCAATTTAACTGGATTCATACGATTCTCCTCCTGATTTAAGATTTTACCATACGATGGTAAGGTGTGTCAATGCTGAGGTCGATTCGCACAAAACCGTGCGTAAAATGAAACAATCTTGTGAACTGCATTGACGAAACGTTTGAAAATGGGTAACATGATAGCAAACGATTCGGGAAAGGAGCACGGGCGCGATGGCAAAGAATCCCTATACGGTTCTCGGCGTTTCGGAAACAGCAACCGACGATCAGATTCGCACCGCGTACCGGAACCTTGCAAAGAAGTACCATCCCGACCTGAACCCGAACGATCCCGAAGCGGCGCGCCGCATGAACGAAGTGAACGTCGCGTACGATCAGATCAAAACGGCGGAAAAGCGCGCCGAATACCGCGCTTCCCAGTCACGGCGCTATGAGCAGCAGGGCGCGTACACGACCAACCCGTGGCAGACGTACTACCGCACGGGACACGGGTACTACGGCGGCTCCTATACGGGAAACGACGAAAACAACAACGAACCGCCGTTCGGCTGGGGATCGGTGTTTGAGGAGCAGCGCCGAAGGTCCGCGCCGACGCCGCGATTCCGCGTTTTCCGCATTTTCTACCTGGTCCTTGCGTTCTTGCTGCTGTCGTCTTTGGCGCGGTGCGCGCTGTACAGCTGCTTTATCGCGCCGTTTGGCGGCGGCGCCGGCGGATACTACTCGCAAGCAACCCCGTCCTCCGATCAGACGGATCCGATTGTATATGAAACGGAGATGAACTGAATGCGCTTCCGCAACAAACTCTATCAATTCATGCAGGGCAGAAACGGCGTGGACGACCTGGCGAAGTTTCAAAACCGCGTCAGCTTTATCTTACTTCTGCTCGCCATCCTGTTTTCGATTCTGACCGTCGCGTTCACGTCGCACGCGATGCTGACGGCGGCAGCGGTATTCCGCGTGCTGTACTTCGTATTCTACGGACTCGGCATCGTCTTTTTGATCCTGTGGGGCGTACGCGTGTTTTCAAGAAACGTCGCAAAGCGCCAGAAGGAGAACACACGCTATCTCTATCGGCGGCAGAAGATTCGCAGATTCTTTTCGGGGCGCCGGCAGGCTTGGACCGACCGCAAGACGTACCGCTATTTCAAATGCCCGAAGTGCGGACTTCGCATGCGCGCGCCGAAGGGCAAGGGAAAGATTCGCGTGACCTGCAAAACCTGCGGCGAAGTCTTTCTTCGTAAAACGTAAAGATTTCTCTTTCGAAACGGGACCGAATGTGCTATACTGTCAAAAAAGCACGGAGGTCTCTTTTTATGAGCTATGCCGATCGGGTCTATATCGAAACCTGCAAGAGGATCCTTACGGAAGGCACGTGGGATACCGATCAAACCGTCCGCCCGCGCTGGGAGGACGGCTCGAGCGCACATACGGTCAAGCTGTTCGGCGTAGTAAACCGCTACGATCTGTCAAAAGAGTTTCCGATCATGACACTCCGGCGCACCTACTGGAAATCCTGCATCGACGAGCTTCTGTGGATCTGGCAGAAGAAATCGAACAACGTTCATGACCTCAACAGCCATATCTGGGACAGCTGGGCGGATGAGACGGGTTCGATCGGTAAGGCGTACGGGTATCAGCTTGCGCAAAAGCACGTCTATCCCGAAGGCACATTCGATCAGGTCGATCGCGTTCTGTATCAGCTCAAGAACGATCCCGCCAGCCGCCGGATTCTCACAAGCATGTATAACTTCTCCGATCTCAACGAAATGCATCTGCATCCGTGCGCGTACAGCATGACCTTCAACGTCAGCGCAAATCGTCTGAACGCGATTTTGAATCAGCGTTCGCAGGACATGCTGACCGCGAACAACTGGAACGTCGTGCAGTATGCCGTGCTGGTGCATATGTTCGCGCAGGTGAGCGGACTCGAACCGGGAGAGCTCGTTCATGTGATTGCGGACTGTCACATCTATGACCGTCATGTCGACGCCGTCGAGAAAATGATCGCGCTTGAGCCGTACGACGCGCCCGCGTTTTCCATGAACCCGGACGTGCATGATTTCTACGCGTTCAAACCATCCGATTTCCGGTTTGACAACTATCGGTACCATCCGTTCGAGGGGAAGATCCCCGTCGCCGTCTGACCATGAAAGCAATCGTAAACGTATCGCCCAGATGGGGGATCGGAAAAGAGAACCAGCTGCTTGTGCGCATATCGGCAGACATGCGGCGTTTCCGCGCGCTGACGCTGCATCATACGATCATCTGCGGCCGCAAAACGCTCGAGTCGTTCCCGAACGGCGAACCTTTGAACCATCGCGACAACATTGTCTTTTCCCGCGATCCCGACTATCAAAAGGACGGCGTGACCGTCTGTCATTCGCTTTTTGATCTTCAGACAGCTTTGTCCGGGAAAGATCCCGACAAGGTATTTGTATGCGGCGGGGAACAGATCTACCGGCTGCTGCTTCCGTACTGCGACGAAGCGCTGGTTACGCTGAATTACTCCGTTGAACCTGCGGATACGTTCTTTCCGAACCTGAACGCGCTTTCGAACTGGCATCTGAAAGACGTCGGGGAAAAGCAGTGGGAAGAGGAGATGGCGTTCCGTTATCTGACGTTTGTAAACGAC
>CAJOKM010000051.1 GCA_905235205.1 uncultured Clostridia bacterium
CGGCGACGCCGTGCCTGCGTTTCATCGTTTTTTCGACCGCGTTTAAGATGTTCTCGTAGCCGGTGCAGCGGCAGAGGTGACCGGATAAAAGCTTCCGAAGCTCGTCGCGGGTATACAGCCTGCCGCTTTCGAGGATTTCCACCGCCGTCATGATGAAGCCTGGCGTGCAGAACCCGCACTGGATCGCGGTCTCCTCGACAAACGCCTGCTGGATGTCGGATAATTCCCCGTTCGGTCCGAGCAGGGATTCGAGCGTGCGGATATTCTTGCCGTCCGCCCACACCGCGAGATAGATGCAGGAGTTATAGCATTCGCCGTCGATCAGCACGTTGCACGCGCCGCACTCGCCGACCTCGCAGCCCTTCTTGACCGAGGTCAGATGGAAGTCGTTTCGAAGCATGTCGGTCAGCGACGCGCGCACGTCGATCATGCGCTCGACCTCCTTGCCGTTGATGGTGCAGTGAATCAGTTTGTATTGGCTCATTCGATCACACCTCCCGCAAGACGAATGGATTCATAGAGACACCGCCGCGCCGTCTCGACCGCGATATGGCTTCGAAACGCTTTACTTGCGCGCCACGAATCGCGCGGATTGATGTCCTGTAAAACCGCGCGCGCAAAGCGGTCGATCATGTCCTTACTGATCTTTGCGCCGTTAGCGATCGCTTCCGCGCTCGGCGCGCGCATGGGCACGGGACCCGCCACGCCGTAGGCGATGCGGGCGCGCTCGACCGTCTGTTTGTCGGGCGAGAGCCGGACGTTCACCGAGCAGCCGAGCGTCGCGATGTCCATGGCGTTGCGCATCGCGTACTTGATGTAATGTCCGAAGCAGTTTTCATAGCTCGCTTTCGGGATCAGGATCGCAGTCTGGATCTCGCCGTCCTCAACGCGGATATCGACCTGTCCCGCTTTGATATAGAAGTCCTTGATCGGCAGGCGCCGCACGCCGTTTTTTCCGGTCAGCTCGACGATCGCTTCCCACGCGTGCAGCGTCGAGGCGGAGTCGGCGCTGGTCACGCCGTTGCAGGTGTTCCCGCCGATCGTGCCGATGTTGCGGATCTGCGGACCTCCCACCATATCGACCGCTTCGCCGAGCACGTTGACGTATTTTTGAATGATCGGGTCGCGCGTGATATGCGAAAAGCTCGTCAACGAACCGATGCGGATGTTCTCGTCTTCGTCGATCGAAACGCCGCGCAGCTCGTCGAGCCCGTAGATACTGATCAGCTCCTTGCCCGCGCGCTTGCCTTCGCGCATCTGCACCAGCACGTCGCTGCCGCCCGCAATGATCTGCGCCTCGGGATGCTCCAGCCGAAGCTCGACGGCGTTTGGAACGCTTGTCGCCTCATACAGTGCTTTCATATCGTACATGGCTCAGTCCTCCGAATCGTTGATCAGTCCCGCTTCCGTAAACGCCGCGAACAGGTTGTGCGGATTCATCGGAAGCTTCCGTAAAGCGACGCCTGTCGCGTTGTAGATCGCGTTGCGGATCGCGGGCGCGCCGGAGCACGCCGGCGGCTCGCCGAGCGCTTTTGTGCCGAACGCGCTTGTCGGCTCCGGATTCTCGATAAACGCCGCGTCAAGGTCCGGATGATCCATCACGGTGGACAGCTTGTAGTCTAAAAGATTGTTGTTCAGCGGCCGTCCGGTCTTCGGGTCGAACAGGAGCTGTTCGCTCATCCCATAGCCGATCGCCATCGACATCCCGCCGTGCACCTGCGCCGTTGCAAGCGCGGGATTGATGAGACTGCCGCAGTCATGCACGTTGACGATCTTTTTCACCGTGACCTTGCACATCGGGATATCGACCTCGACCTCGGCGAACGTGCAGCCGAACGAGTACGCGTTGTTCTGAATCGTGAACGTCGTTTCGGCGGTGATGTGCTCGCTGTCCTGCTGGTTGTACTGCGCGGTCATCGCGAGCTCTTTCAAGGAGATCAGAACCTTGCCGTCGGCCTTTCTGACGACGTTGCCGTCCCGGATCTCCATGTTGTCGACCGCCTGGCGCGTGACCTTGTTCGCGTAGGCGAAGATCTTTTTCTTCAGCGCCTCCGCCGTCTGGCGGATCGAGAAGCCGGCGACGTAGGTCTGGCGCGACGCGTACGCGCCGAGCCCCGTCGGGGTCACGTCGGTGTCCTGGCAGGAGACCACGCGCACGTCGCGATAGCTTTTGAGTCCGATCGCTTCCGCCGCCATCTGCGCGAACGCCGTGTCCGCGCCCTGTCCGATCTCCGTTTCGCCGCACTGCATCGTGACCGTGCCGTCGAGATTCAACAGCATGCGGTTCGACGTCGTTTCGAGCGAGATCGGCCAGACCGCCGTGTTGTACCAGAACGACGCGCAGCCGATGCCGCGGCGGACCGGACCCGTATCTTTGGCAAATTCCTTGATCTTCTCGTCGTAGCCGATCAGTTCCTTGCCCTTTTCGAGGCACTCGCGGTGCGAATCGTAATAGTTGACGTTCTTTGAAAACCCGTCCTCAAAGCCTTTCGGCATGATGTATCTGTTGCGGTACTCGACCGGGTCCATGCCGATCGCGTGCGCGCATTCCTCGATGTTCGAATCGTTGGCGAACGACGCCTGCGGCATGCCGTAGCCGCGCATCGCGCCCGCCGTCGGAATGTTCGTATAGACCGTGTACGCGTCGCACTCCATGTTGTCGCACGGATAAAGCTGCGGGAACGACCCCATCGCCTTTGCGACGATGCTGTGTCCGTGGGACGCGTACGCGCCCTGATTGGAATAAAGATCGACCTTGCGCGCCGCCATGCTTCCGTCAGGACGGATCCAGCTTGTGATATGGAAGCGGATCGCGTGGCGCACGCGATTCGAAACGAACGTCTCCTCGCGCGAGCAGTCGATGCGCACAAGCCGCCCGCCGACCTCTACAGAGCACCACGCGCAGAGCGGTTCATAGAGCGCGTCCTGCTTGTTGCCGAACCCGCCGCCGATGTACGGCTTGATGATCTGGATATCCGACCACGGCCGCCCGAGCGCCTGCCCGACGACGCGGCGGATGATGTGCGGGATCTGCGTGGAGCTCACGACCGTGATGCGTCCGTTCTCCTCGTAAGCAAAACACCCGTGGTTCTCGATGTGACAGTGCTGCACCGTCGGCGTGTCGTACCAGCCCTCGACCTTGATGAGTCCGGGCTCTTGGATCGCCGCTTCGTAATCGCCCTTGCGCACCGAGGTGTGCTTTAGAATGTTGTTCGGATAGGCTTCATGGAGCTGCGGCGCGCCGTCCTCCATCGCTTTTTGGGCGTCGAGCACGAACGGAAGCTCGTCGTATTCGACCTTCAGCGCGCGCACGCCCTGCATGGCGGAAACCTCATCCTCCGCGATGACGACCGCCACGTCGTCGCCGTAATAGCGCACGTGCGTATTTAAAAGCCTGCGGTCCGCCACGTCCTGGTGCGACGGGTCCATCGACCACGGATGGCCCGCGGTCGGGAAATCGATCTTGGGCGCGTCGAAGCAGGTCAGAACCTTGACCACGCCTTTGATCTTCTCGGCTTCGGAGGTATCGACCGACTTCACAAAGCCGTGCGCGATTTCCGAATGCTTGATGCGCACGTACAGCGCGCCCTGGGGCATGCGGTCCTCGTAATACTTTGTCCGTCCGGTCGCCTTGTCAAACGCGTCCACACGAATCTCGCTTTTTCCGACGATGCTCATACCGTTTCCTTTCGCTGTGTATTCCTTTACTAATACAGTATAGCACCTTTTCTCCGATCCGAAAAGAGGAAAAACTGCGTTGCCCTTATCTTTTTCAAAGGATAACGATCTGCGATGACGCCGCAGGCGCGTACCGCAAGCGATTGGCAGAAGATACAACACCTCATCACCGCTCCGCGGAGCTTCTCCTCAAGGAGAAGCCTCATGCAGACGCGCCGCAGGCGCATACCGCAAAAGGTTGGTAGCGACAGGGTTTCGTCGTGAGCGCGCTTGCAAGCGAGCAGAAACCCCGAGCGGGACCTTTTGCGGAAAGGAGGAGCGGCGAAGCAAGGCGAGGCGATGACTTGTTTATGCAATAAAAAAGTCGTCGCGAGCTTAGCGAAGCCCGCGACGACGTGGCTGCCGAACTAGGATTCGAACCTAGACAATACGAGTCAGAGTCGTAGGTGCTACCATTACACAATTCGGCATTATCCGTGGAAAATCCCGCCATGCCGTCCGCCTTTGGGTGATAAGACCCGCCACTCGGCAGGTGGGTACACTGCAGAGCCCGCAATCTTCCCGTCAAAGCGGGCTTGATTTTGGGTCGACTGACGCGTGCTTTCCCGTAATCACACTGTGGGTTTATCACAAACAGGCGTAACGCACACCGCAGGATTCACCAAATGGTGGGGTTAGTTGGGCTCGAACCAATGACCTCCACGATGTCAACGTGGCGCTCTAACCAACTGAGCTATAACCCCTTGCGGATTGTATTATACACGATTTTGGGAAAAATGCAAGACTTTTTTTCCATTTTCGGAAAACTTGCGAGTCTCTTCGGTTCGCCGTGCGTTTTTTCCTTGCAATCTGTCGGTTTATCCACTATAATAATTCCTTGAAGATTTTAAGAAAGGAGGATTCCGATGGATCTGTTTTCCAAGTGTCACAATCCGATCGTGGAAGAAGCGAGAGCAAAGGATATCTACCCGTATTTTCATGAGCTCGAATCCATGCAGGCTCCCGAAGTCGTCATGGAAGGCAAGCGCCGCATCATGCTCGGCTCAAACGGATATCTGGGACTTGCCACGCATCCGCGCGTGATCGAAGCGGGCGTCGAAGCGCTGCGTCGTTTCGGCTCCGGCTGCGCGGGATCGCGGTTTTTGAACGGAACGCTGGTGCTGCACACACAGCTGGAGCGCGAGCTTGCGGCGTTTTTAGGCAAGGAGTCATGTATGACCTTCTCGACCGGGTTCCAGTCCAATCTCGGGATCATCAGCGCGATCACAGGCCGCGGCGACGTCATTCTCTGCGACCGCGAGAACCACGCAAGCATCTACGACGGCTGTAAGCTAAGCTACGCCGACATGGTACGCTACCGTCACAACGATATGGAGGAGCTCGAGCGGAAGCTTTCGAACGTCCCCGACAAAGCGGGCAGGCTGATCGTGACCGACGGCGTGTTCTCGATGGGCGGCGACATCTGCAACCTTCCGGAGATCGTGCGTCTTGCGAAGAAGTACGGCGCGCGGGTCATGGTGGACGACGCGCACGGACTCGGCGTCTTAGGGAACGGCGGCAGAGGCACCGCGGACCACTTCGGGCTCACCGACGAGGTCGACATCATCATGGGCACGTTCTCAAAGTCGCTCGCGGGCATCGGCGGGTTCATGGCGGCAAAGGAGGAGATCGTGGATTACGTGCGGCACGTTTCGCGTCCGTTCATCTTCTGCGCGTCCATTCCCCCCGCCTCCTGCGCGACCGTGATCGAGGCGCTGCACATCCTCATCGAACAGCCGGAGCTGCCGAAGCGGCTTTTAGACCTTTCGATGTACATGCGCAACAATCTGAAGAACGCCGGCATCGCGATCCGCGAGAGCACGACGCCGATCATCCCGCTCTTCACGCACGATATGGAAACGACGCTGCGCGTGGGCAAGGTGCTCTTTGACCGCGGCGTGTACGTGAACCCCGTGCTGCCGCCCGCCGTGCCGGAGAAGGACTGCCTTTTGCGCACGAGCTATATGGCGACGCACACCGAAGCGCTTTTGGATGAGGCGCTCGGCATCATCAAAGAGGTGTTTTCAGAATATGGCATCTGAACCGAGAATCGTCGTCATCACCGGCGCTTCAAAGGGAATCGGGAAAGCGGCGGCAGCCGCTTTTTCGCACGCCGGCGATCGCGTCTTTAACCTCTCGCGCCACGACCCGCACGATGAAAACGCGACCTTCATCCCCTGCGACGTCACCGACGAAGCGCAGTGCATTGACGCGATCGAAACGGTCCTGCAATCCGCCGGACGCATCGACGTGCTGCTTTTAAACGCCGGGTTCGGCATTTCCGGTCCTGTGGAAACCACGACGCTCGAAGCGGCACAGAAGCAGTTCGACGTGGTGCTGTTCGGCGCGATCCGCGTCTTAAAGCCCGCGCTGCGCGCGCTGCGCGCATCGAAAGGCATGATCCTGTTCACCTCGTCGGTCGCGGGCGCGGCGCCGATCCCGTATCAGGCGTTCTACTCGGCGGCGAAGGCGGCAATCAACAGCGTGGTGATGGCGCTCCGAAACGAGCTCATGGGTACCGGCGTCCGCGTGGCCGCGGTCCTGCCCGGCGACGTCAGGACGGAGTTCACCGCCGCGCGCGAAAAGAACGAAGTCAACGAAACGCTCTACCCGAACGAGGTGCGCTCGGTACAGAAGATGGAGCACGACGAGCAGCATGGCATGCCGCCCGAACGCATCGCGAAGCGGTTTTATAAGCTGTCGCGGCAGAAGAATCCGAAACCGTTCTGTTCGGTCGGGTTTGCGTACTCGGCGGTGCTGGTGCTGATCCGCATCCTCCCGAACCGGTTTGCAAACTGGGTGCTGGGCAAGCTGTACGCATAAATCTATGTTCAACGCAACACCCGCAATGGCCGGATGGTTCGGCTATCCGTTGGAACTCGACGACCGGCTTCGCCTCATCAAGGAGGCGGGCTTTCAAAGCGTGCTGCTGTGGTGGGCGACGGAGTCCGCGTTCGAGCCCTCCGTGCCGCACAAGATGGAAACGGCGGCAAAGTACGGGCTTTCGGTCGAAAACGCGCACCTGCAGTTTGCCGGCGTCAACGCGCTGTGGACGGACGGGAGCGACGGCGAGCATTACTGCGCCGAGCTTGCGGGACTGATTGCCGAAGCCGGCGCATACGAAGTCCCGACGCTCGTCGTGCATCTGACCAGAACGTCAGCGCCCCCGCCGTTTTCCGGGATCGGATTCTCACGGTTTTTGCGGCTGTGCGACGCCGCCGAGCGCGCGAACGTGGATCTCGCGTTTGAGAATCTGCGCGCGCCGGAGCGGCTGTACGAGTTCATGAAACGGGTCGACTCGCCGCGCGCCGGCGTCTGCTTCGATTCCGGACACAATCACTGTTTCTGTCCCGACCGGCGCGTCTGCCGCGATTTTGCCGCCCGCATCAAGGCGGTGCATCTGCATGACAACGACGGCACGCGCGACGCGCACAACATCCCCGGCGACGGCACGATCGACTGGGCGCAGGTGCGGCGGGAGCTTCTCGATTCGGCGTACGCCGGCGCGTGGAGCCTTGAGATCGAGCACGCGCAGACCGAGCAGTTCGGAAAAGCGATCCTCTCCCCTTCGGACGATCCGTACTGGGGCATGCCGCCGGAGGAATACCTGCACCGCGCGTTCCTTGCGCATCAGAAGCTTGTCAAAGGCGAACTGTAACCAAAAAAGAGGCGTGCGCCTCTTTTTTTCAGTTCTGATTGCGGCGTTGCCGCACGTTTACAGTTATGAGCGCCTTCGGCGCGTTATGCGTGTCCGTCGGGCACGTCATCGTAGATTCTCCGCGTGCGGAGAATCTTCCTGAACCTGCGCCGGCGCAGATTTCACCGCCGCAGGCGATTTCACCCGCTCCGCGGATTTCACCTGTCCGCAGGACGGATTTCACATGATCCGCGTTCCATCCCCGTTCTGCCGGTGCTCAAAGTTCGGCACCAGCACCCTGATCTGTTGTTCGAGCCGCGAATCGTCGCACTCCGCGAGCTCTAAGAGCGTGCCGAGCTCGACACGGAACCGCACGCGGTTGATCTCGGACGGATGCGCCTTGAAGATGCGCCCGTGCGCGGTCTTCTGCATTTTATCGGCTTCCTCGTCCATCAGAAGCTCCTCGGTGAGCTTTTCGCCGGGGCGGAGACCGATGATCTCGATGGGCATGTCCACGTTGGGCTCATAGCCGTGGAAGCGGATGACCTTCTCGGCAAGGTCCATGATTTTGACCGGCTGACCCATATCGAGCACGTAGATCGCGCCGGTCTCGCCGTCCGCGCCCGCCTGCAGAACGAGCTGCGCGGCCTCGGGGATCGTCATAAAATAGCGCGTGATGTCCGGATGCGTGACCATGACCGGCCCGCCCGCGGCGATCTGGCGTTCGAACAGCGGAATCACGCTGCCGTGCGAGCCCAACACGTTTCCGAAGCGCACGGTCATGCAGAGCATTTCGGAGCCTTTCGCGTAGTCCTGCACCAAAAGCTCGCAGATGCGCTTGCTCGCGCCCATGACGTTGGTCGGATTGACCGCCTTGTCGGTGGAAAGCTGCACGAACCTGCCCACATGATGCTCGTCGGACGAACGCAGCACGTTCAGCGTGCCGCCGACGTTGTTCTTGATCGCTTCGGCGGGACTCGATTCCATCAGGGGCACGTGCTTGTGCGCGGCGCAGTGCAGCACGATGTCCGGCTTGTACTGCGTCATGACGGCGTCGACACGGTTCTTATCGCGGACCGAGCCGATCGCGACGCTGACGTCGAGCCACGGATACAGCCGTCTGAGCTCGCAGTAGAGCTCATAGGTCGTGTTCTCATACACGTCGAACAGCACGAGTCGCCGCGGATAGAACCGTGCGACCTGCCGCGCGATCTCAGACCCGATCGACCCGCCGCCGCCGGTGACCAGCACGGTTTTGTGCGTGAGGTATTTCTCGACCATCTCCTTGTCCAGCTCGACCTCGGTGCGGAACAGCACGTCGGAGATCTTGGTTTCGCGCACGTCGCGCATGGTCGGCGTGTCGGTCAGCTCCTGCAGCCGCGCGACCGAGCGGATGTGGCACTTCGTATTGATGCAGATGTTCAGGATCTCGGCGCGCCGCGTTTCAGAAAGCGACGGGATCGCCACGATGATCTCCTGGATATGATAGCGCTCGACGGCTTTGGGGATCTCGTCGATCGTGCCGACGACCTTTGCGCCGCCGATCCGAAGTCCCTTCTTGGTCTCGTCGTCGTCGACGTACGCCGCGACGTAGCTCGTGCGGCCCTCCTCGCCGGTCTCGATCTGACGCTTGACGTAGTTGCCGAAGAATCCCGCGCCGACGATCAGGATCGGTTTCTTGTTCTTATGCGAGAGCAGGAAGTTGCGCATGTGAAGGCCGTTTCGCAAAAGACGCATGCCGAAGCGGCTTCCCCCCACGAACAGCAGCATCAGAATGCCCATCAGAAGGATGTCGAAGCCGTTGTTGACCGGGAACGACTTCGGTCCGATCGGATTGAGCGCGAAGCGGTTTAAAAGGTAGCAGGCGAGCGTCGCCGCCGCGTTCGCCGCGACGATATGGATGCCCTCCTCCATGCCGGACAGCGTCCACATGCTCGTGTACAGGCGCATCGCCGTGAAGATCGCAAGATAGACCGCGGCGAACACCAGGATCTGCGTTACCGTGAAGATATGCACTTCATAGAGCCCGCGTCCGTTGCTCGCAAGGTATGACATCGGGAACTCGTACGCGTCCGCCTGTCCGAACGGGACGGACATGCGCGGGATCAGGCATGCGAGCACCGCCGCCACGAACAGCATCAGAATATCGAGGCAAATAAGCAGCAGCACGCGCGAAAAGCGCTCTCTGGCGATCGCCGAGTGATTCTTTTTTGGCACCGCATGCGCGGTTTGTTTCGGAGTCTGTTCCATTACCGGTCGTAGCCGTTCGGATTATTTGACTGCCAGTGATAACCCGTTTTGCACATATCGTACAGATCGCGCTCGGCTTTCCAGCCGAGAAGCGCCTCCGCCTTCTTCGGATCGGCGTAGTTTTCGGCGACGTCGCCGGGGCGGCGCTCCACGATCCTATAGGGGATCTTCACGCCGTTTGCCGATTCATAGGCTTTGATCACGTCAAGCACGGAATATCCCGTGCCGGTACCGAGGTTGATCGCCTCCGCGCCGGTATGCGCTTTGGCGTACTCAAGCGCCTTCAAATGCCCTTTGGCGAGGTCGACCACGTGGATGTAGTCGCGCACGCCGGTGCCGTCGGGCGTCGGATAATCGCTGCCGAACACGCGAAGCTCAGAAAGCCTCCCGGTCGCGACCTGATTGATGTACGGCAGCAGATTGTTCGGAATGCCCTGCGGGTCCTCGCCGATCAGTCCCGAATCGTGCGCGCCGATCGGATTGAAGTAGCGCAGCAGGATCACCGACGCGTCCGGATGCGCGTTTGCGTAGTCGCTTAGGATCTGCTCGCCCATGAACTTGGTCCAGCCGTAGGGATTGGTGCACCAGCGCGGCGCGCTCTCATGAATCGGGACCTCCGGCACGCCGTACACGGTCGCGGACGAACTGAACACGATCCGCTTCACGCCGTATTCCGCCATGCACTCCAAAAGCGTCAGCGTCGCGTCAAGGTTGTTGCGGTAGTACTCCACCGGCTTTTGTACGCTCTCTCCGACCGCTTTGAGTCCCGCGAAATGAATGATCGCGAAAAAGTCGTTCTGTTCGAACAGGGTTTTCATCGCCTCGCGATTCGTAACGTCGACCTTTTGAAACCCGGGGCGCTTGCCCGTGATCGTTTCGATGCGGTCCAAGACCTGTTCCTTGCTGTTTCGAAGATCGTCGGCGATGAGCACCTCATAGCCCGCGTCCAAAAGCTCCACAACGGTATGCGAGCCGATATAGCCCGCGCCGCCGGTGACCAGAACCGTCTGTTTCATCATTTCCTCCCGTTCGACACGCTTACTGATATTATACCGAAAGCGACGCTAAAAAGCAATACCCGCCCCGTTATGACGCCGCGGGCGTCTGTTCATGCGGCTATGCCGCAATTCATTATTTGTATCATGCTTCGCGCATATTATTTGTATCATGCTTCGCGCATGATACAGTCTTCCCTCTTTCCCCGGTTTTTTGTATGAAACCGGAAAAAGCGCAAACACTACCGGCAAATGATGTAAAGTGAGGCGACACATGAAAGCAACCGGCATTGTACGACGCATTGACGAACTGGGCAGGATCGTCGTGCCCAAGGAGATCCGCCGCGTCATGCGCATCCGCGAAGGCGATCCGATCGAGATCTTCACCGAGGACGGGCGCGTCGTGCTGCAGAAGTACGCGCGCATGCGCGAGCTCGGCGAGGACGCGCACACGCTCTGCCGCGCGCTCTCGGGCGCGCTCGGGTGTTCGGCGGGCGTGACCGATTCGGAATCGGTCCTGTATGCGAGCGGCGCGCTCAAAAAACGTCTGCTCGGCGCGACGCTGTCGGACGCGTACGCGTCGTGTATGCGCGAGCGCAGGGTGTACCGCGCGTCGGAATCCGAACCGCCGTTTGCGGACGGCGAACCGTTCCTGTCGTTTGCCGCCGTGCCGATCCTCGCGTCGGGAGACCTTACAGGCAGCGTGCTTTTAGCAAGCGACGAACCGCGCCTGCCGCTCGGCGACGCGGAGCTTGCCGCATTGAAGACCGCCGCGCTGTACCTCGGAACTCTGCTCGAAGGATGAGATTCTCCGTGTGCGGAGAATCGTCATGAACCATTCCGCAAAAATGTTTCACCGCCGCAGGCGATTTCACCCGCGAAGCGGATTTCATCTGCCGAAGGCAGATTTCACTCGAAACGGGAAGTCTCCATTCAGAGACTTCCCGTTTTGTCAGTATTCCCTGAGGCTCGGGTTGTTGCCGTTGCAGTAGATCAGCACCGTCGCGAGCGCGACGCCGATCGCGCCGACAAGCGGCGGCATATTGACGCCGCCGGTCACGAGCGAGTTGACCACCGCCTCATAGACGGCGCTCACCATCCCGATCCAGAAGAGAATGCTTTCCGTGCGTTTCTGTCGTTCCATACGCTGCTCCTTTCGTTTCATGCGGGTTCAAAACCACTTGCCCAGGACGTACCCGACGATCCCGACCGCCGCCGCGGTGAGGGCCGAAAGCGACACCGCGTCCCAGCGTTTTCCGTTTCGCTGTTCGAGCGTTCTCAGTCGCGTTTCATGGTCCGCGCCGTTACGGGCAATCGTCTTGACGTCCGTTTCGATGCGCGCGAGCGCTTCAAGGATCTCGGTGATCGTGCGTTCAGCCATGCCGCACCTCCGTGTAGCGGGCGCGCCCGGTGATAAACGCTTCCCTGCCGTCGCGCGCGATGCGGTACCAGCCGTTTTGCTCCACGCCGAGCAGCGGGAACGTCTCGCCGCGATGCGCGACGCCGAGACATTTCGCGTCGGTCCCCGGCCCCTTTCGGACGCGCACCGAGCCGCCTTTCACGTACACGAACGCCTCCGGTCTGCGGTCAAGCGCGTCGAGCCGTCCGAAGCGGTTCCAGTAGCCTTTTTTGCGCTTGTTTTTGACCACGCCGTCGTCGCGGCCCTTGCATTCGATCTGCTGTTCGCCCGCGCACACGCCGACGTGCACGATGCGCGTGCCGTCGTGATGAAAGACCAGATCTCCCGCTTTGATCTCGTCCTCGTTGAGCGGCCTGCACAGCGCGTACAGCCCGCGGCTGTTGACGTCCGATTTTTGTACGCCGAGCTTTTTCAGCGCCCAGTATATGAGCCCCGAGCAGTCGAACGCGCGAATCTCCGGTTCGCCGGCTTCCCTGCGTGTTTCATAGAGCGAAACGGCGCGCTTTGCGTCGGTCGCGCTCTGCTCGTGCCGCTCGATCCATGCGATGGGATCGGACAGTTCGTCGAGGCGTTCGCCGTTTCCGCCCCAAACGTAGATTCCCTTTCCCACCTGTTCTTCGACCGTGCGCACAAACGCCGCGCGCAGGTCGGTTTCCTGTTGTTCCATATGGTCTCCTTTCCATCCCGACGTCTATATTGTACCGCGTAAAATGTGACGTGCCTCTCAAGTTTTTGTCACAATTGCGTCGGAGCGAGCGTCGAATCGCTCGCGGAGACGCGATAGATTTTCGGAAAAAGCCGCCCGTCTTTCGTGACGCGTCACCGCTCACCCTCTCCGCTGCTCCTCCTTTCCGCAAGCGATCCCGCTTGCGGTATTCCGCGCCTGTCGGCGCGGCGGCAGGTGGCTTCCCCTTTGAGGGGAAGGCATAAAAAAAGATTCTCCCGAAGGAGAATCCTCATAAACCGTTCCGCAGGAACGATTTCACCGCCGCAGGCGATTTCACCCGCACGGCGGATTTCACCTGCCGCAGGCAGATTTCACTATCGTTTGCCGCCGTAATATTTCATCGTAATGCGCAGCATGCGCTTCAGAAACGGGAACACGATATCGCGCTCGGTGCGCGGCAGCCGTTTTACGGCGGAGAGCATTTCGGGAACGTGCTTTCTGCGGTCCTTCCACACCTCGGTGAGCGAGTTCACGCCGGTCTCCATCGTGATGTCGAACACGGTGTCCATCGCAAGCTGCCGGTGTTCGACCGGCGTATCGGAGAGCAGCTTCATGAACTCCTCGTGGAACAGCTTGGCGCCGGGCGCGAAGTCCGGCTCGCGCACGAACCGCGCGCCTTCGATGATCCAGCGGTTGCTGTAATGCTGATAGAGCCCGCGGCGCGTGCCGCGCGTGACGGCGTAGAGCGGGACGTTGTTGAGCATGCGCGACACCGCGGAATACCGCGGCGCGATCAGAAGACACCGGTCTTTGATCTTCAGAAAGCCGTCGGACGCAAGGAAGTCGTCCCGAAATCCCGGTCCGTCGAAATCGTACACGCGCAAAAGCCGCTCGGGCGCGACGCAGTTCGCGGGCGCGTACACGGCGAGATGTCCGCCCTTTGAGAACCCGCACATGGTGAAGTAGCCGGGCCGGTTTTTCAGCACCTCGTCGACGTAGGCGACGGCGGTCGGCTGGCTTGCGATCGTGCCGTTGACGGCAAGGTTTAAGTCCTCTTTCCAGCCGAGCATGGTATCGTCGGTGCCGGCGAACGACAGGATCATGCTGCCGTCGGGCGTTTCGAGCCCGAGCGCGGCGAACTGTTTTTCCTGTTCGAGCGACCACTCGCTGCGAAAGCCGAACACCCTGAGGTCGTTATAGCGCGGCGCGTGCTCCATCTCGATCAGGATGTCGATAAAGTCGCGCGGAATGAACAGCCCCGGCGGATTCGAATCGCCTTCCATCTGCTCGCGGTACGCCGCCGCGACCTCGCGCATGGTGCGGTCCTCGCCCGAAACGCGGTCGCTCACGATGCCGTCGAGCGCAAGATACGACAGCGACGCGAACGCCAGCATGTCCACTTCGTTGTACGGCTCCGCCGTACGCGGCACGCTCCCGTAGGCGCGCACATAGTCCATCAGATACATCCTGCCCCTCCGATGCGGCGTTGAAAAAACGCCTGTTATCTGTTATACTGAACGCATGCAGCTGCGATCCGTTACAATCGATCACGCGCTTAAGGACCTTCCCGTGTCCGACGTATTGAAGCGCGTGTTTGCCGTGTCCGAAACGCTCCTCCGCCGACTGAAAACCCGTCCCGGCGCGGTGCGGGTCAACGGCGAACCGGCGTTCGTCGTCGCGCGGGTCAAGGAAGGCGACGTCGTCTCGTTCGATCCGTCCGACCCAAATAAGCTTGCGATCCGTCCGATCGCGTTCGATCTTCCGGTCGTCTTTGAGGACGAATGGCTGACTGTGCTCGATAAACCCGCAGGTCTCTCCGTGCATCCGGCGCGCGATCCCGAAGAACCGACCGTTGAAAACGCGCTCGCCGCGCGGTATTCCGGCACGGACAATCCGCATCCTATAAGCCGACTCGACAAGGGCACGAGCGGACTCATGGCGGTCGCAAAGAGCGGGTACGTCCACGCGCTGTTGAAGGCGCAGCAGCACGACGGCCGCTATCAAAAAACCTACCTCGCGATCACCGACGGCGTTCCGAAGCAGGCGCATTTTTTCATTGACGCGCCGATCGGACCGATGCCCGGCTCGACCTATGCGCGCTGCGTGCGTCCCGACGGCGCCGCGGCAAGAAGCGAATGCACGGTGCTGGAGACGTCCGGCGATCTCGCGCTTGTGGAGCTTGTGCCGCATACCGGCAGAACGCATCAGCTTCGCGTACACATGGCGTATACCGGAACGCCGCTATTGGGCGACTGGCTGTACGGCACGCGCGACAAAGCCCTTTCCCACGCGCTGCTGCACGCGCATACGCTCGCGTTCTTCCACCCGATCACCGGGGAGCGGCTCCGATTGACCGCGCCGATGCCGGAGGCGTTCCTTTGCCGGTTCCCGGCGAAGGAGTGAAATCCGCTTTGCGGGTGAAATCTGCTGCGCGGGTGAAATCGCGCCGAAGGCAGATTTCACTTCACTGCATATACTTCTCCAGAAACGGCAGCACCGCGGCCGCGTACCCGTCGGGATCGACGTGCCCGGCTTCGCCGTGCGCCGCGCCGCGCGCGATCCACATCGCTTTTTCGGCAGCGCACGCTTCGTAAAGCTCTGCGCACATCCCGGGCGGCACGAGCTGATCCGCGTCGCCGTGAATGAACAGCGTCGGGGTTTCCGAGCGGCGGACCGCGTCGATCGGACGCGCGTCGTAAAAGCTCGCGTTCGCTTTCCTGCGAAGCTCAAGGTCTACAAGCCTGCGCGAGATCGGCAGAAAGCCGTGCGTCATCCTTTTGAACAGCGTCTCCGCCGTCGTGTACGAACAGTTCGACACCGCGCAGCGCACCTCCTTCGGAAGCGCCGCGCCGCTCGCAAGCAGCACCGCCGCCGCGCCCATCGACACGCCGAACAGCGCAATTCTCACGTCCGCGCCGAGCCGATCGACCGTAAAATCAATCCAAGCGCACAGATCCTTGTGCTCGTGCACGCCGAACGTGACGTACTCGCCCTCGCTCTGCCCGCTTGCGCGCTCCGAAACCGACAGGATCGCGTATCCCGCCCGGTACAGGCGCTCGAACGCCGCGCCGTAGTCCCACCAGTTGCGGCTTCGCCAGCCGTGCATCAGGATCACGACGCGAAGGCTTCCGTCGTTCGGATAGAAGTCCGCGGCCATCGTCCGTCCGTCAAACGAGCGCATGCGCCACGGTTCGCTTTTCTGCGCGTCCATAAACGCTCTGGTTTCGAGCCGGCAGCGCATCACCGGCGAATCGTCGGTCTTTGCCGCCTGCTCCTGCGCGTCGTCGCCGTATCTGCCCGAAAACACCGCGCGAAACATCCGCTTCACCGCGCTGACCGACGCGATCAGCAACGACCCGAAAAACGCGATCAGAACGATCCAGTACCACTTCATACCGTCACCCGTTCATCCGCCGGATACCGGCTC
>CAJOKM010000052.1 GCA_905235205.1 uncultured Clostridia bacterium
GTGAAATCTTTTGCCTCTCGGCAAAAGGTGAAATCAAAGACTTGCGTCTTTGATGAAATCGTTCGGCATCGCCTCACGGTGAAATGAAATCCGTCCTAAACCCGCCGAAGGCGGATTTCTCCCACGATGGGATTTCACCGCCCATTGGGCGATTTCACCCGTCCGAAAGGACGGATTTCGTTGCAAAAGGCACTCGCTGACGCAAGTGCCTTTTGCTGGTGGAGCTTAGGGGATTCGAACCCCTGATCTCTACACTGCCAGTGTAGCGCGATAGCCAACTTCGCTAAAGCCCCGTGCGGAATGTATTATACGACAACGCACCTGAAAAGGCAAGAGATTTTTTGCCGGAATGCGATCATTTTTTGAACAATTCCAAAAAACGCTTCACTGTCCGCCGAAGAAATGCTATACTGTGCGTATGGAAAATAAACCGAAAAAACATCTGAATATCGGAAAGGAATCCGTTTTTACCGGCAGCAAAGAGAAAAAGCCGTTTGCGCTCGACGTGCTGTTTCTCTCCCTGAAGCTGCTGCTTGTTGCGGTTCTCGTCGTTGGCATGGCGGGCGCGGGACTTGCCTACGGCGTATTGAAAGCCTATATTGACACAACGCCCGTTTTCGACGTGGCGCAGCTGAAAAAGAGCGATCGCACGTCCTATCTGTATGACATGAACGGAAAGGAGATCATGCCGGTTTCCTCGATCGAGTACCGCGACTGGGTTTCGCTCGAAGAGATCCCCGAGATGCTGCGCAACGCGTTCATCTCCGTAGAAGACGTGCGTTTTTACAAGCACAGCGGCGTCGATTTCAAGCGCATGTTTTCCGCCGCTTTGGAGATCCTCGGCAACAGCAACAGTTCGGGCGGAAGCACAATCACGCAGCAGCTGATCAAGAACAAGGTCTTGGGCAGCGAGCGCACCTATAAGCGCAAGATTCAGGAGGCGTTCCTTGCGCTGCAGTGTGAAAAGGTGATGGAGAAGGACGACATCCTGGAAGCGTACCTCAACGATATCTACCTCGGCGGATCGAATTACGGCGTCAAGACCGCGGCGAAGGACTTTTTCGGCAAGGAACTGAACGAGCTCTCCATTCGCGAGTGCGCCATGATCGCGGGTCTCACGCAGAATCCGTACCGGTACAATCCGCGCCTGAATTATTACTGGGAGCGGTACGGGCGCGACGAGGACGCGTATGAGAAATACACGGTGGCGCGGACCGACACGGTCCTTTCGCGCATGTATGAAAACGGCAAGATCACGCGCGATCAGTATCTCTCGGCGCTCGACGAGCAGATTTCAATCGTAGAGGTTTCCGAGAACGCGAAGATGTACGACTACGCGTACTTTGTCGAGTACTGTATGGACGATGTGATCCTGCACTGGATGAAGAAGGACGGCGTGGCGGATACGTCGCAGAACCGCGCCGCATATGAGAATAAGATCCGCACCGGCGGATACCGCATCTATACGACGCTCGATCCGTTTGTACAGGATACCGTGCAGACGACGCTTGCCGAATGGCAGAACTATCCGAAGCTCGCCGACATGAGTCAGAATGTGATCACCGAAGTCGTTTCGGACACGGTCACGATCGAGACCGTTGAGCCGCAGGCGGCGGCTGTTGTGATCGATCAGCATACGGGCGAGATCCGCGCGCTGATCGGCGGACGGAACGAACCGGTCATCCGACGCGGGTTAAACCGCGCGACGCAGAGCTATGTCGAGGTCGGCTCCTCGATCAAGCCGCTCTCCATTTACGGTCCCGCGCTCGACAACGGCGCGTCGCCCGCGACGGTCATCGTCAACGCCGACGGTGTGATCGAAGGCTGGGGCGGAGAGAAGGGATACCCGGGCGGCGGTCTGACGAACGAGCGCTATTACGGACCTGTCACGATGCGCATCGGACTCAGACAGTCGCTGAACGTCGCGGCGGGGCGAATGCTGTTTTCGAAATACGTCGGCATTGACACGGCCGTGGAGTACCTGAAAAAGCTCGGTATCAACGAATCGCAGATCAATAAGGACGGACCGGGTCTTGCGCTCGGAACCACCGGACTAACGCCGCTTCAGATGTGCGCGGCCTATGCCGCGATCGCGAACAACGGGTACTATAACGAACCGCTTTCGTTCACGAAGGTAACGGACAGCGAAGGCAACGTCGTGTTGAACGCGGACGTCGTGCGCGGGTCCGGCACGAAGGTCTATCACGAAGCGTCGACCGCGTATCAGCTTATTGACATATTGAAAGACGCCGTGTCATCCGGCACCGGTTCTAACGCGAAGATCGAAGGCTTTGAGGTCGCCGGAAAGACCGGAACGAACTCGGATTACGCAAGCGTGTGCTTTGCGGGCATGACGTGCAAGTATACGAGCATCGTCTGGATCGGGCACGATTATCCGACCAATAAACTGGTCAAAGGCGCAAGCGGAGGGGAGTACGCGGCCACGCTGTGGCAGAGCTACATGAGCAAGCTGATGGAGGGGGAGGAGAGCAAGCCGATCATCTCCGAAACACGCGAAACGCTCGGTCTGATGCAGCGAACGGTCTGTCCCGTATCAGGCAAGCTTTCGACCGACGCGTGCGTGCATTATCAGGACCTGAACAAGAAATTCCGTCTTGTGACCGACTGGTTCAGCTATGCGACCGTGCCGACGGAGCCTTGCGATATGCATGTTACGCTGTCGATCTGCAAGCGGTCCGGCTGTGTGGCAGGCGCGGCGTGCGATCCGGACGACATCGCAGAACGCACGTTCGTTCTGCTCCGTCCCGGAAACCCGTTCTACGATCTGGACGACGACGTTCTCAAGAAGATCTTTTCCGACACCTGGGTGCGCACGGAAAAGAGCATCTCCCAGTATATCGCGGAGTTTCCGGTCTGTTCGACCGATACGTCGTTTGAATCGCTCAAGGAGCGCGGAGAACGCCTGATCGCAATGACCGAAACGTTCCTCGGCGCGCATCCGGAGCTGTCGGAAAAGAACCGTTCGCAGCTTACCGAACTTACAAGAGTTCTGAGCGGCGAAACGGAGTTTGACGCGTATAAGGCCGCGTATGAATCGCTGCTTTCGGAGTACAACCGTCTCGTTGCCGAATACGGCGGATAAAACGTGACAGGAGCGTGAAAACAAGGCGAACTTTTGCGTGATTCACTTGCGGACCGGTTATCAAACGTTATAATGGAAGCATCAGGACAGGAGGTATACTATGGCTATCAGGATTCTGATCTGTGACGACGAACCCGTCGTACATGAATCGCTCCGGATCTACTTTGAGGCGGAAGGCTATGAGGTCGTCGACGCATACGACGGCGAAGAGGGACTCAAAAAAGCGGACAGTTCGATTTCGCTGATGATCCTCGATATCATGATGCCGAAAAAATCCGGGATCGAGGTGTGCCGCGAGATCCGCAAATCCTCCTCGCTGCCGGTCGTGATGCTGACCGCAAAGGGCGAGGAGATCGACCGCATCTTGGGACTCGAGCTCGGTGCGGACGACTATATCGTCAAGCCGTTCAGTCCGCGGGAAGTCGTCGCGCGGGTCAAAGCGATCCTGCGCCGCGTCGAAGCGAAAGCGCAGACGGCGGACCCGAACGTCGTTTCCTACAACGGACTTTCCATCGATCTGAACAGCTATACGGTCATGCTGCGCGGCGAACGCGTGGTCTGCACGCCGAAGGAGATCGAGATCCTGTATATGCTCGCATCGAATCCCGGACAGGTGTTTACGCGCGATACGCTGCTCTCGCGTGTGTGGGGATACGACTTTGCGGGTGAAACGCGCACGGTCGACACGCACATCAAGCGCCTGCGCGCCAAGTTGGATTCCGAAGGATTGGGATGGAGCATCAAAACAATCTACGGCGTCGGATACAAGTTTGAACTGGAAAACAACTGATCCATGAAGCGAAAAGGCGAAGTTTTCCGCAGAGCGTTTCTGATCTGTATCGTTCTTCTGCTCGTGTGCATCCTGCTTTTGCTCGGCGCGTACACGTACTTCGGCAGAAGAACGTTCGTTTCGCTCGAACGCGAAAAGCTCAATAAAATAGCCGACAGCGCACAGGCGCTGTTCTCACATCCGGTCGATCAGACGCTTTCGCGCACGACGTTCGCCGGATACCTGGACGCGATCTCGTATTCGAATGAAACGTCCTATATCCTGCTGTTTCCAGACGGACCGGAGGGCGAATCGTTCTACCGGATCACCAATCTTCAAAACTATCAGGACCATCCGCAGGCAAACGCGCTCTATACGAAACTCCTCTCCGGCGAATCCGTTGAACTGACCGATTTTCCGATCTCGGCGCAGAACAGCGCGCTGTGTTCGGGACGTCCTCTGTACGCGAACGATGAAAAAACCGTTGTCGGATGCTTCATCCTGACGATGGAGATCAATTACGTCAACAGCGCGTTTACACGGCTCTCCCGATCGCTTTGGATCGTGTCGTGCTTCCTGCTGCCGCTGCTGATCCTCACGGCGTTTTTCGCGGTCAGGCAGATCCTGCATCCGCTCTCCGAAATGACCGACGTCGCAAAACAGCTGTCCAAAGGCAACTATGACGTCCGCGCAAGGGAGACCTATCCGGGCGAGCTCGGCCTGTTTGCGCGCACGCTCAACAATATGAGCACCGCGCTCTCATCCACGATCCGTCAGCTCGAAAGCGAAAAACGGCAGCTCGGCTACATCCTGTCCAGCTTCAGCGACGGCGTCGCCGCAATCAACCGCAGCGGCGAGCTGACGCACTACAATCCCGCATTGATGAAGCTGTTCGGCTCGATCGACGTGCATTCGCCGATGGACCTTGTGCCGGACCGCTCGATCTGGGACGCGTTTGACGCCGTGGTCGATTCGGAAGAGCCGCGCATGTTCCACTACAATCTGCCGGGCGATCGCACGCTGTGGATCACCATCGTGCCGATCCTGTCCGATAAGGACGGCTGTGTCGGCGCGGTCGGTCTGTTTAAGGACGCAACGGAGATCGAGCGTCTCGAGAAAATGCGCAACGAATACGTGGCGAACATCAGTCACGAGCTTCGAACGCCGTTGACGTCTCTTCGCGGGCTTTTGGAACCGCTTTCCGACGGCATGATCAAGGATCCCGAAGCGCAGAAGCGCTACTATACAATTATGCTGCGTGAAGTCGAACGTCTCTCGCGGCTCATCACCGATATGCTGCAGCTGAGCCGTCTGCAGGCGGGGACGGAGTCGATGGAGATGCGCATGTTCGACGTGAACGAGCTCTTAGACGAGGTTTCGGAAAGCTTCCGTCCCGAAGCCAAGAAGCGCGGCGTGCAGATCGTTCTGAAACCGGACAGCGAGCAGGCGATGGTGCTCAGCGACCGCGACCGGATCGAACAGGTGCTCGTGATTCTGATCGACAACGCGCTGCGCTACGCCAAATCCACGATTTGCCTGCGCACGACCGAGCAAAAGCACGAAGTCCTTGTGGACGTATGGGACGACGGCATCGGCATCGCCAAGGAGAATCTGCCGCGGCTGTTCGAGCGTTTTTATAAGGTCGATTCGTCGCGCAAGGACGGCGGCACGGGACTCGGACTGTCGATTGCGAAGAAAATCATGGATCAGCTCGAAGAGCAGATCGACGTCGACAGCAGGGAAGGGGAGTGGACCTGCTTCCGCTTCACGCTGAAAAAATACGTCAGCAACGCGATCCCGCTTTCGTCCGTGCCGGATATCCTGGTCCAGCCCGAGCACAATGCGCCCGCGGGACCGAGCAAAAACGAATAGAATTACAGGCATACATAGAAACCTCTTTGCGTACTGTTTGGTAACAGAGCAAGGAGGTTTTCATCTATGGAATACAGAACGCACGCACGCACACATTCGGTTCGTTTGAAGCGCAAAAGCGCGTTCGGTACGGCGATTGTCGTGATCCTTTCCATCGGACTGATCGCATTGATTATCGCGCTTTCACCGATCGGCGCATTTCTGTCGGATCATGTATTTGTACCGCTGTTCGAGACGTTGACCGGTCCGGACAGCGATGAGCAGATTGTTTCCGCATTGGCCGGACAGGAAGCGACAACTACAACGCAGCCGAGCGCCGAACCTTCGGAAAAACCGCAGCAGGAACGCGTTCTGACCGTTGACGAAACACCGTTCTATATCCTGCAAATGGGCGTATTCACCGATGAATCGGCTGCCGAGGATCACGCCGAAGAGATCCGGCGCATGGGCGCGGGCGGGTTTGTCTATCATGACAACGCGGTGTTCCGCGTGTTTGCCGCCGCGTATCTGGATGAAGACAGCCTTGTGAAGGTGCAGGGACAGGTGCGCTCCGACGGCTTTGAAGCCACGCCGTATATCACCGATTCCGCGCGGATCAAGATCACGCTGCGCGGCGATCAGAACGCGATTGAGGAAACGGAACAGTCCGTTTCGTTTTTGAAAGACGTTCCCGAAACGCTGTCGAAGCTTGCGCTGTCGTTCGACAAAGGCGAATGCGATGCGCAGGAGCTGAAGCAAAAGATCCGGTCGATGCTATCCGCCTGTGAAGAAAAGCTCGCTTTTTTCGACTCCGTCAAAGACGAGTCGGTCGCGCGGTTTCGAACGGTATTGGAAAAATATCAAAAATCCGTCTCGACTTTTCTGAACGAGTATGATAGTATCGTATCGGATGAATGCGCAAGCGCATTGAAACATCTGCAGCTTGAGACGATCATAGATTATATATTATTCTTTGATCAAGAATGAGGGAAATGGACCGCGTAACGATTTATACTGACGGCGCATGCTCAAAGAATCCCGGACCCGGCGGCTGGGGCTGCGTATTGCTGTACGGCGCGCACCGCAAGGAAGCCAGCGGCAACGAGATGCAAACGACCAACAACCGCATGGAACTGACCGCGGCGATCGAAGCGCTGCGGCTGTTGAAACGACGCTGCGAAGTCGATCTGTATACGGACAGCGCGTATCTTTGCAATGCGTTTGAAAAGGGCTGGATTTATAACTGGCGCAAAAACGGCTGGCAAACCGCAAACAAGCACGACGTCGAAAACCGCGATCTCTGGGAACAGCTCAACGCGCTGTGCGTTTCGCATGACGTGCGATTTCATAAAGTCAAAGGACATTCCGACAACGTCGAAAACAATCGCTGCGATCAGCTTGCCAGAACCGCGATCAAAGAACTGCTCTCGGATCAGCCGTAAATCCGGCTGATTTTTGCGTCAGAGCGAAAAAACGCCTCCTATCTATGACTATTTTGTAAACAACTATTCGTTAAACTTGTCTTTAACGAATAGTTGTATTATAATTCGACTAAGGAAGAAAGTCCCGGGATTCCGTATTCCCTATTGATCGGAGGCTTAAAATGAGCGATTATCAGACGCAGAAGAAAGCGAATTACACGATGCGGCTCAAAGCGATTGTCAATGAGCTGCCGGATTTTTGCGCGCTGTATTTTCGCGCGATCGAACCGACAACGTCGATTCTGACGCGATACGGATACGCGGTCGATCTTCGCAGCTTTTTCAGGTTTTTAACGTCCGGCGCCGTCGATCGGTACAGCGGCAAGGAAATGAACCAGCTTTCGCTTTCCGATCTGAACCTCCTCCGCTCCCTCGACATCGAGCTGTATCTCGAGCACGTCTCCATGTATACCGACGAAACCAGGGACGACGGAAAGCTGATTGAAAACAACGAACGCGCAAAAGCGCGCAAACTGTCGGCAATTCGTTCATTATTTAAATATCTATATAAGAAATCGTTATTGGAAACGAATTGCGCGGCGCTGGTCGATACGCCGAAGCTGCATGAAAAAGCGATCATCCGGCTCGAGGCGAACGAGGTTGCCGATCTTCTGGACGCGACCGAGCAGGGCAGCGGCATGTCGAAAGCGCAGCGCCGGTTTCACGACGCGACCAAGGCGCGCGACGTTGCGATCCTCTCCCTCTTTCTGGGGACCGGGATCCGGATCTCCGAGCTGGTCGGAATCGACTTGAACGACATCGATTTTACGAAGGATCAGTTTATCGTCACGCGCAAAGGCGGAAACCAGGAAACGCTTGCCTTCGGTCCGGAGGTGAAAGCCGCCCTTTTAGCGTATCTGGACGAACGAAACCGCATCGTTCCGCTTTCCGGCAGCGAAAACGCGTTCTTCCTTTCGCTTCAAAAACGTAGGATCACACCGCGCGCGGTCGAAAACCTTGTCAAAAAATACGCGAAGATCTCCACGCCGCTCAAAAAAATCACGCCGCACAAGCTTCGGAGCACATACGGCACGATGCTCTATCAGGAAAGCGGCGACATCTACCTCGTTGCGGACGTTTTAGGGCATAAGGACGTGAACACGACGCGCAAGCACTATGCCGCCATGACCGAGGACAAGAGCCGTCAGGCTGCCAAATACATCAAGCTCCGCGAGGAGCAGCCGGTCCTGCCGGACGACTGATCCGATCCGTTCGGATTTTGTCGAACATATGTTTGCATTCTGTCGAACGATCTGCTATACTCTATGCAGAGGTGATGGCATGAAAAAGCTCGGAGACGCGCAGGACACGATTTACCGGTTCATCGTTTCGCATCAGGAGCAAAACGGATATCCGCCGACCGTACGCGAGATCTGCGACGGCGTCGGGCTCTCTTCCCCGTCGTCCGTTCACCGATACCTCAAATTGCTGACCGAGCGCGGACTCCTGTCGGGCGATCCGAACAAGAAGCGCGCCTACACGGTCGTGAACAAGTCTGCGCAAAACGACACGCTTGTTCCGTTTCTCGGCAAAGTCGCGGCGGGTCTCCCGATCAGCGCGCACGAAAACCGCGAGGACGCGTTCCCCGTCCCTTCCCTTCTGCTGCATCACGGAAAACAAAATGAAGCGTTCCTGCTTCGCATCGAAGGCGACAGCATGAAAAACGCAGGCATCTGCGATCGCGACGTGATCGTCGTGGAGCAGAACGTCTCGCCCGAGGACGGAGACATCGTCGTCGCGCGCGTCGACCGTGAGGACGTCACAGTCAAACGCTTCTATCAAAAAGGAGACCGCATCGAACTCCGTCCCGAAAACGATGCGTTCTCCCCCATGTTCTTTTCCTGCGACCGCATCGAGATCCTCGGCCGCGTCAGCGGACTAATGCGCAGTTATTAGCGCGTTTACCACCGACTTTGCCGCAAGCACGGCATGCTCGTAGGTCAAAGCACCCTGCAGGTATCCGATATACGGCGCACGGATCGGCGCGTCCGCACTTAGCTCCGTCGTCGCGCCCTGGACAAACGCGCCCGCCGCCATGATCACCGGATCGGCATAGCCGGGCATCTCCCACGGTTCCGGCACGACGAATCCGTCGACCGGCGCCGCCGCCTGCACAGCGCGCATGAACGCGATCAGCTCCTCTTTCGTATCAAACAATACCGACTGAATGATGTCGCTTCGCGCATCATCAACCTTTGGCAGCGTCCGGTATCCGAGCCGCTCAAACAGCGCCGAAAACAAAACGGCGCTTTTTAGGCATTGCGCAACGGTATGCGGCGCCAGAAACAACCCCTGATAAAACAGCCGGTACGATCCGGCGTACGAGCCGATCTCCTTCCCGCAGCCGGGAACGGTCTGCCGGTACGAAACCGCTTCGACGAGGTCCTTTCTGCCCGCCACATATCCGCCGGTCGGCGCGATTCCGCCGCCGCAGTTCTTGATGAGGCTGCCCGCGATCAGGTCGGCGCCGACGGCTGTCGGTTCGACTTCTTCGGTGAACTCGCCGTAGCAGTTATCGACGAATACAATGAGATCGGACCGCAAAGATCGCACATGATCGATCGCGCGCTTGATCTCGGCGATCGAGACCGCGTTTCGCCACGCGTACCCGCGGGACCGCTGCAGATAGATCATTTTAACCGTCTTGTCCGATTTCAGAATCTCCCCTGCCGTGTCGAGATCGATCCGGTCGTTTTTAAACGGTACAGACAAAAACCGGATGCCGAAGCGCTTGAGCGTATTCGGTACGTCGCCGTTCAAACCGATCGCGCTTTCAAGCGTGTCGTAAGGCGATCCGGTCAAAGACAGGATCGTATCGTTCGGTTCAAGCGTTCCGGACAGCGCAAGAAAGATCGCGTGCGTACCGTTTGCGATCTGCGGACGGACGAGCGCGTCCTCCGCGCCCAAAGCGTCGGCAAAAACGGCGTCAAGCGTATCGCGTCCCGCGTCGTCGTACCCGTATCCTTCGCTCGGCGCAAAGTGCCGGGCGGAAACGCGGTTCTTCAGAAACGCCTGCAGCACGCGTTCGGAACAAACGCGGGCAATCCGGTCAACGCGCGAAAACGCATCCTTTGCCTGTTCTTCCGCGTCCCGGATCAGTTCATCGATGTTCATACAGTTTCTCCGTGATTCCTTTCAAAATGTCCAGAACGGACGTGTGTTCCGCGTCGTACCAAAGCGTTTCCGTGTTCCGGCGAAACCAGGTCA
>CAJOKM010000053.1 GCA_905235205.1 uncultured Clostridia bacterium
CTTGCCGAAGAAGCGGCGTCCGCCGCGCTCGACGCGCTGATCGTCATGCGCAAAGCCGAGGGCGAACGGCTGAAGAGTGCGCTGAGTGACTGTGTGGACCGCATGGACGCGTATCGCGGGGAGATTCTTGCGCGCGCGCCGTTTGTCGCGGAGGAGTACCGCGAAAAGCTCAATGAGCGCATCGAATCGGCGCTTTCCGACGTCGAGATCGACCGCGCAAGGCTTGCGACCGAGATCGCGCTGTTTGCGGACCGCTGCTGCATCGACGAGGAGCTGGTGCGCTTAAAAAGCCATATCGCGCAGTTTCGCGCGTATCTGGAAGCCTCGGAGCCGGTCGGACGCAATATGGACTTTATCGTGCAGGAGATGAACCGCGAGTGCAATACGATCGGCAGCAAGGCAAACGACGCCCAACTCACCGACGCCGTGCTGCGCTGCAAGGCGGAGATCGAAAAACTGCGCGAACAGATTCAGAACGTGGAGTAAGCTATGAAGGATCCCGCTCTTATCCCGATCGGATTCGGCAACATCGTGTCGGCGCGCCGCATCATCGCGGTCGTCGGGCCCGATTCCGCGCCGGTCAAGCGCATCATTCAGGACGCGCGCGAGCATCGGCTTCTGATCGACGCGAGCTGCGGGCGCAAGACCCGCGCCGTGCTCGTGATGGACAGCGGGCACGTCGTGCTCTCCGCGCTGCAAACGGAAACCATCGCCAGAAGGCTTTGTGCCGATGTGGACGAGGACGCATAAGGAGTTTCTATGGCAAGAGTGAAAAGGGGGCTGCTGCTCGTCGTTTCCGGCCCCGCCGGCGTCGGCAAGGGTACCGTCAATGCGGCGCTGATGGAACGCCATCCCGAGGTGAAGATGTCCGTCTCCGCGACGACGCGACCTCCGCGGCCCGGCGAGATCGACGGCGTGCATTATTTCTTCAAGACGAAGGAAGAATTCGACCGCATGATCGAAGAGGACGCGTTTCTCGAATACATGCGCGTGTTCGGCATGAACGACTACGGAACGCCCAGGGCATTCGTCGAGCAGGAGCGCGAAAAGGGCAATCACGTGATCCTGGAGATCGACGTGCAGGGCGCAAGAAAGGTCAAGGCCGCCTGTCCCGACGCGGTGACGGTGTTCATCGCTCCCCCGTCGCTCGACATCCTCAAAGAACGGCTTGTGGGGCGCGGGACCGAAACGCAGGAGTCGATCGACGTGCGCACGAAAACCGCGCTCGAGGAACTCAAGGCGCTGCCCGAATACGACTACATGGTCGTCAACGATACGGTGGACGAAGCCGTTGCCGAGATGGAAGCGATCCTCTCGGCGGAGCGATTGAAAACCGAAAGAAATACCGATTTGATTACGAAACTCACAGGAGGCGAACCGATATGATGAATTATCCTTCCCTGAACGAACTGGTGGAGAAGGCGGGCTGCCGCTATACGCTCGTGACCGCCGTCGCAAACCGCGCGCGCCAGCTGCAGGACCACCCGGAAAAGCTCGGAACGGCGAAACCCGTTTCCATGGCCGTGGACGAACTGTACCACGACAAGCTGATCCTGAACGCACCGAAAGACGTCTGAAAACGCGTCTTATGCCCGTTGCGTTCGCGTAACGGGCTTTTCTCTTAAAAAGGAGCGACGCATGTTTGCCGAAGTGATCGTCGACATCGCGCATACCGCGGTGGACAAACGGTTCACCTACCGCGTTCCCGAAGCGCTTCCCGTTTCCGTCGGGCATCACGTGCTGGTGCCGTTCGGACAGGGAGACCGTCCGAAGGAAGGCTTTGTCGTCGCGCTCAAAGACTCGGCGGACTATCCATCGCTCAAGGAGATCGTTCGCGTCATCGAGCCGTATCCGGTGCTGCTCAAAGAACAGATCGCGCTTGCCGAATGGATGCGCGACGTGTATCACTGCCTGTTCGTCGACGCGCTGCGGCTGATGATCCCCGCGCAGCTGCGCGGCGGGCGCATCCGCGAAAAGCGCGTGCGCACCGTCCGTCTGTCCGAAGGACTCGATCTCGACGCCGCGCTTGAAACGCTGAAAAACGCACCGGTGCAAACGCAGGTGCTGAAGCTGGTCGCAAAGATCGGCGCGCCGGCGTCGGTCCCGGACCTTTGCGCGTTCTATCCGAACTGCGCGCCCTCGGTCAACGCGCTTTTAAAGCGCGGATACCTGGTCGAGCAGAGCGAGACCGTTTTTCGCCGTCCCGGCGCGCTTTCGATCCACACCCCCGTCTATGCGCTGACCGACGCGCAAAAGCAGGCGGCGGACGCGATCGAAACCGCCATGCGCGCATCCTCCGGCGAGGTCTTCCTGCTGCACGGCGTGACCGGAAGCGGCAAGACGGAGGTGTACCTGAAAGCCATCGAGGACTGTCTTGCGCTCGGCGGGCAGGCGATCGTGCTGGTGCCGGAGATCTCCTTAACGCCGCAGACGGTCGGACGCTTTACGGACCGGTTCGGCGACCGGATCGCCGTGCTGCACAGCAGGCTCAGCCCGGGCGAGCGCTTCGATGAATGGCGGCGCATCCGGCTCGGACTTGCGGACATCGTGATCGGCGCGCGCAGCGCAGTCTTCGCGCCCGCGGAGCGGCTGCGGCTCATCATCATCGACGAGGAGCATGAATCGAGCTATCAGAGCGAATCGCAGCCGCGCTACCTTGCCGGCGAGGTCGCCGCAAAGCGCCTGCGCGAAGCGCGCGGAACGCTCGTGCTCGGCAGCGCAACGCCGTCGCTTCTGAGCTATTCGCGCGCGCTGTCCGGAAAATACCGGCTTTTGGAGCTCAAGGAGCGCGTTGCGGGCCGCCCGCTTCCCGAAGTCGAGGTCGTCAACATGCGCGACGAGCTTTTGATGGGCAACAACAGCATCTTTTCCGACCGGCTTGTCGAAAGGCTCTCGGACTGCCTCGGGCGCAATCAGCAGGCGATGCTGTTTATCAACCGCCGCGGCTACGCGACGTTTGTGAGCTGCCGAAGCTGCGGATTCGTCTTAAAATGCGACAACTGCGACATCTCCATGACCTATCACAAGACGGAATCGCGCACGCGCTGTCACTACTGCGGCGCAATTAAACCGCTTCCGAAGGTCTGCCCGAACTGCAAAAAAACGTTCATCAAGCAGTTCGGCATCGGCACCGAACAGGTCGAAGAAGCCGTGCGCCGGCTGTTCCCGACGGTGAAAACGCTTCGCATGGACACCGATACCATGCGTGAAAAGGGGAGCTATGAAAAGCTGCTCTCGGCGTTCCACCGCGGCGACGCGCAGGTTTTGATCGGTACGCAGATGATCGCAAAGGGCCACGATTTTCCGAACGTCACGCTCGTGGGCGTCGTCGCCGCCGACACGACGCTGAACCTGCCGGACTACCGCGCGCCGGAACGCACGTTCCAGCTTCTGACACAGGTGGCGGGACGCGCCGGCCGCGACAGCCTGAAGGGCAGCGTCGTGCTGCAGACGTATGAGCCGAACCATCCGGTCATTCGCTTTGCGAAAGCGCAGGACTACCCCGCCTTCTACCACTACGAGATCAACGAGCGCAAAAAGCTCCTGTATCCCCCGTTCTCGCTGTTCTTGCGCGCGGTCTTTTCCGACCGCGACGAACAGACCGCCGAAAAAACCTGTCTCGCGTATGCGAAGGGACTGGAAGCGGTTCTGAAAGAGCAGCTCGGCGAGGACGGAAAAAACGATCTTTTGCTGCTGGTCGCCGCGCAGGCGCCGATCGCGCGCATCTCCGGCTATTCGCGGTTTCAGATCGTCATCAAACTGTTGCGGACCCGCAGGCTTCCCGCCGCCGTGAAGACGGTCAACGCGTTCTTTGACGCGCACCGGGGCGACTGCGCCGAGGTCCTTTTGGAAATCAATCCGCAGGAATTGTACTGATATGAAAAAGAACCAAACCGAACGATATAAACCGCTGTTTCTCCCGGCGCTGAACGGCGCGAAGGGATACTTTGTGCTTTCCGCGTTCGAGGTCGTGCTTGACATCGTCGCGCTGTACGTCTCTTCGTTTGTGACGAGCTACGTACTCGATTACGTGCTTTTGGGGCAGGAGCCTTCGATCCCGAAGGCGCTCTTTGATTACCTGAACTCGCTCGGACCGATCGCCAAAAGCTACTGGCTGTGCGGACTGGCGTTCTTCCTGTTCACGGCTTTGAGCGCGCTGTTCGGGTTTCTCCGGCGCAAGAATGTGGCGAAAGGCGCCGAGCATATGGCGAAGCACATGCGCGACGCGCTCTACCGCAAGCTGAACGCCGTGCCGTACGACTATCACAAGCACATCTCGACCGGCGATCTCGTGCAGCGCTGCACCTCCGACGTGGAAACGGTGCGCCGGTTTGTCGTCAATCAGCTGATGGAGATCGTGCGCGTGGTCGTGATGTTCACCGTCGCCGCCGCCATGATGTTTTCGATCAGCTGGAAGATGACGCTGATCTCGATGGCTGTCATGCCGATCCTGACGGTTTCGAGCTTCCTCTACTTCCGCTTCGTGCGCAGGTTCTTCACCGAGGTCGACGAAGCCGAGGGCGCGCTGTCCACGACGATCCAGGAAAACCTCACCGGCGTACGCGTGGTGCGCGCGTTCGGGCAGGAGCGCGCCGAGTTCGACAAGTTCACCGAACAGAACAAGGATTTCTCGAAAAAGAACATCCGGCTCGTCGACCTTCTGGGCGTCTACTGGGGCGGATCGGACGCGATCGGCTACCTGCAGATCGCGCTGTCGCTCGTATTCGGCGTGCTGTTCTACGCCGCGACGCGCAGCAGCGCAAACCCGTTCACGCTCGGCAACATTTACCTGTTCATCGCGCTCACGGGCCGTCTCACCTGGCCCGTGCGGCAGCTCGGGCGCGTGCTCGCCGACCTCGGCAAGACAACGGTCTCCTTGGATCGTCTGAACGAGATCATGAACGCGGACGACGAAACGGAACTCGGCAAGGCGATCAAGGACTGCCCGCTTTCGGGCGACGTGGTTTTCGATCACGTCTCGTTCGGCTACGACACGCCGAACGACGTATTGGACGACATCAGCTTCACCGCGCACGCGGGCGAAACGGTCGCGATCTTAGGCAGCACCGGCAGCGGCAAAAGCTCGCTCGTGCTGCTGCTCCAACGGCTCTACACCGTAACCGGCGGCGAGATCACGATCAACGGCATCCCGATCAACGACATCGATCACGCGACGCTGCGGAAGAACATCGCGATCGTTTTGCAGGAGCCGTTCCTGTACTCGCGCACGATCCGTGAGAACATCACGCTGACCGCGCCCGACGCGGAGGAAGCGGAGCTCATTTCGGCGGCGCGTGAAGCCGCGGTGCATGACGTGATCCAAAAGTTCGCGGACGGCTACGACACGATCGTGGGCGAACGCGGCGTGACGCTCTCGGGCGGTCAGCAGCAGCGCGTCGCCATTGCGCGCGCTCTGATGCAGAAGGCGCCGATCATGATCTTCGACGACTCGATGAGCGCGGTCGACACCGAGACCGACGCAAAGATCCGCGCCGCGCTTAAGAAACGCCACGGCAAAGGGATCCTGTTTTTGATCTCGCACCGCATCACGACGCTGTGCGAAGCGGACCGCATTCTTGTGCTCGATCACGGAAAGCTCGTCGAACAGGGCACGCATGACGAACTGATCCGCCGCGACGGTCTGTACCGGCGCATCGCGATCATTCAGGATTTCCCGACGGAAGGAGGTGAACGCGCGTGAGTTACGATACCGAACTCGATTATGACAAGGACGCAAAGATGGACGCAAAGTTATGGAAGCGTCTGTTCCGCTACGCGATCCGGAAGCGCGCGCTGTTTTGGAAGGTCGTGATCCTTATGCTGACCGTTGCGCTCATCGACGCGCTCTACCCCGTTCTGACGCGCTACGCGATCGATCACTTCGTGCGTCCGAACGCCGAACCGACCACAAACGGACTCTGGCTGTTCTTCGGCGTCTATGCCGCGCTCGTCATTCTGCAGGGCTTCTGTACCTTCCGCTTTATCAGCACCACGGGACGGCTGGAAACGCACATCTCCTACACGATCCGGCAGGAAGCGTACCTGAAGCTGCAGACGCTGTCCTTCTCGTTCTACGACAAAACCTCCGTGGGTTACCTCATGGCGCGCATGGTCAGCGACGTCTCAAGGCTTAGTGAGATGATCGCGTGGAGCATCACGGACTTTGCGTGGGCAATCTTCTACATTCTGTTCTGCTTCGGCGCAATGTTCTGGTTTAATTGGAAGCTCGCGCTGATCATTCTTGCGGTGATCCCGCCGCTCGCGGTTGTCAGTCTGTACCTGCAGCGCAAGATTTTGCGCTATCAGCGCGTGGCGCGAAAGCACAATTCCCGCATCACAAGCGCGTTCAACGAGGGCATCATGGGCGCGATGACGACCAAAACGCTGGTGCGCGAGGAGCAGAACGCCGCGGAGTTTGAGTCGGTCACAACCGATATGAAAAAAGCGAGCGTGAAAGCGTCCGTGCTGTCCGCGTCGTTCTTCCCGCTGGTCGTTTCGCTCGGTGCAACCGGAACGGCTATGGCGCTGATCTTCGGCGGCGCCGGTGTGGACGCAACACTTGGCGGCGCGGAAACGTTCATCGGCGTCATTACGGCAGGCACGCTTGTATCGTTTATCAACTACGCGGCGAGCCTGTTCGACCCGATCCAGCAGCTTGCGGCGATCCTTGCCGACATGCAGAGCGCGCAGGCGAGCGCCGAGCGCGTGCTGGGACTACTCGACACCGAATCGGACGTCAAGGACACGCCCGAAGCGGAAGCGAAGTACGGCACGATGATGGACCCGATCCGCGAAAACTGGGAGTCGATCCACGGCGAGATCACGTTCGATCACGTCGATTTCCACTACAAGGAATCCGAGCCGCTTTTACGGGATTTCAACCTGCACATCCGCGCGGGCGAGACCGTGGCGCTCGTCGGCGAGACCGGCGCCGGCAAGAGCACGATCGTGAACCTGATCTGCCGCTTCTATGAGCCGACGTCCGGCCGCATCCTGATCGACGGCAAGGACTACCGCGAGCGCTCGCAGCTGTGGCTGCAGTCGTCGCTCGGCTACGTGCTGCAAAGTCCGCACCTGTTTTCCGGCACGATCCGCGATAACATCCGCTTCGGACGTCCCGACGCCGACGATGAAAGCGTGCGCCGCGCCGCGGCTCTGGTGCATGCCGACGCGTTTATCGAGCGCCAGCAAAACGGCTACGACACCGAGGTCGGCGAAGGCGGCGTGCGGCTGTCCACCGGGCAGAAGCAGCTGATCTCCTTTGCGCGCGTGATTCTTGCCGACCCGCAGATCTTCGTGCTTGACGAGGCGACCAGCTCCATCGATACCGAGACAGAACAGCTCATCCAGAGCGCGATCACCGAGGTTCTGCGCAACCGCACCAGTATTGTGGTGGCGCACCGCCTTTCTACGATCCGCAACGCCGACCGCATCCTCGTCATCCGCAACGGCGCGATCGAGGAGTCCGGCACGCACGAGGCGCTGCTCGAAAAACGCGGGTACTACCACGACCTGTATATGCATCAGTACCGCGAGGATGCCATGCAAAAAGCTCTAAACCGCTGAGAATGGTATCAGAAGCCGCGTTCTTCGGTCCGAGCTATACTGACGTATGCGAAGGACCGAAAACGTCGGCTAATTTGCGGCGAAATGAATGAAAGAAAGGGCGAAAAGCCCTTTCTTCATACTTGGTTCTTTGTTTTTTGATCGCCGCAAATGGTCTGGTGCCGTTATCGGCGGTTTTGTTATTTTATTCGTACTTGACCTGCAGCGTGCCGAAGTTGACGTCGCCGCGGATGAAGATCGTCTGCGTCGCGTTTGGATCGGGCTCGCCGTAGACCGCGAACGACGCGAACGCCGTTTCGGACGACTTCACAAGCCGCACGTCCCCCGGAAGATAGATCGTCAGGCTTCCGAAGTTCTGATCGATCTTCAGAAGGCAGTTGTCCGCAAAGGTTTTGACGTTCCGCAGATCGACCTTGTACTCGCCGAAGTTCATGTCGATGCTGCCGCCCGAAAGCGTGTCGCCGTCGTAGGTTATCACACCCGAGCCAAAGCTCATCTCCGCCTTCAGGTAATCGTTTTCCTGAGAAACGTTCAGCTCCGGCGTACGGTTGTCACGAACCTTGCCGTCCTTATTTCTCACCTTCACGACCAGCCGCCGTTTGCCGATGATCGTCGATACCAGCAGAACGATCGCGATGACCAGCAGAACCACATACCACTTGACCATCGGCAGCTGTACGACCGGATACAACGCGCTTACAAGAAACTCATAGGTACCCCACACCATGAAAAGCGATCCGAACACGACATGATCGCGTACGCTGATCAGACCGACCGTAAAGATCAGCAGCGGCCAGACGTAATCCCACGCGGTGATCTCCTGCTCCGGAATATTCGGGAACAGCGGCGTCATTTCCCGCAGGACGAACAGCAGGCACACGAGGATCGCGCCGATGCAGAACGCAACGGTCGACCATTTTCTGTTGTGCTTGTTCCATTCCCACGTGAACTTTTTCCCGCTCTTTTCACCGTCTTTCGGCGCTTCATCCTTATCTAAGATGATGATGTGCGGTTCGATCGGCTTGACGCCTAAAAGCTCGTCCACCGTGACGCCGAGGATGTCGGCAAGCAGCGGCAGCAGTGTGATGTCCGGGCAGCTCACGTCGTTTTCCCATTTACTGACCGCCTGCGCCGACACGCCGACCTTTTCCGCGAGCTGTTCCTGTGTGAGCCCCTTTTCTTTTCGTAACATGGCAATGCGCTTGCCGAGCGTTTGGTTTTGTTCCATGAAAGCTTCCTCCTTCTTTCGATGGCCGTATCGTATCACCGACCGCGTTTTGTTACCATCGACCGTCGGTTGAATTCTTCCGTTTCGCTCTACCGTGTCGGTTGAGTCGCCCCCGATCGCTCTCCACGGTCGGTTGAGTCGTCCGAATTCGCTCTCCACCTACGGTTGGATCGGCTGTTTTCACGGTTATTTTACCGATTTTATTTACAAAGGTCAAGAAAAACGGTATAATAAAGTGTTTCAAAACGGAGGTTTTCGTATGGCATTGCGCAATATTCGGACAAACGACGATCCCGCGCTCTACAAGGTCTGCAAGGAAGTCAAACGGTTTGACGCCAGACTGGGAACGCTGATCGATGATATGATCGAGACCATGAACGACGCGGACGGCGTAGGGCTTGCCGCGCCGCAGGTCGGTGTGTTGAAGCGCGTCGTGGTGATCGACGTCGGCGACGGGCCCGTGGAGCTCGTCAATCCCGTCATTTTAGAATCGTCCGGCGAACAGGGCGATATGGAGGGATGCCTGTCCTTCCCCGGGCAGTCGGGGTACGTCGTGCGCCCGAACTATGTGAAGGTCGAAGCGTTCGACCGCAACGGCGATCTCTATGAATACGAGGGCGAAGGGCTCTTTGCCCGCGCCGTCTTTCACGAATGCGATCATCTGGACGGCAAGGTGTACCTGCGGCTTGTGACCGAACCGCCTGCCGACCGTAAGAAAGAGGCGTAACATGCGCATTGCGTTTTTGGGAACACCCGAGTTTGCGCTCCCCTCCCTTTCGGCGCTGATCGACCGCGGCGACACGCTCTGCGTGTTCACCCAGCCCGACCGACCCGTCGGACGCAAGGCGGTTCTTACGCCGCCGCCCGTGAAGGCGCTTGCCCTGGAGCACGGGATCCCCGTGTTCCAGTTTGAAAAGATCCGCTCTGCACAAGGTCGCGAGGCGATGGAGGCGTTTTATCCGGATCTGTGCGTCACCGCCGCGTTCGGACAGCTTTTGTCCGCAAAGAATCTTGCGATCCCGCGGCTCGGCACGATCAATGTGCACGGCTCGCTTCTGCCGAAGTACCGCGGCGCGTCGCCGATCCAGTCCGCGATCATCGACGGCTGCTCCGAGACCGGCGTGACCACCATGATGACCGACGTCGGTATGGACACCGGCGATATCCTTTTGACGCGGAAAACGCCGATCGGTCCCGACGAGACCTACGGCGAACTCTCCGAACGGCTTGCGAAAATCGGCGCGGACCTGCTTCTGGAAACGCTCGACGCGCTCGAAGCCGGAACGCTCGAACGCGTTGCGCAAAACGACGACGAAGCGACGCGCTGTCCGATGCTCTCGCGCGAAAGCGGACGCATTGATTTTTCGAGACCCGCAAA
>CAJOKM010000054.1 GCA_905235205.1 uncultured Clostridia bacterium
CGATCGGAACGGACTCGGTGTGCGAGCGCGCGGCGGTGTGCGCGGGCGGGACGCTGGTTGTGAGAAAGATCGCGCAGGACGGCATGACGTTCGCGCTGGCAAAAAAGGAGGAGGCGATCCGGTTTGTCTGAACTGTACGTGGTCGGGATCGGTCCCGGCGGATATGCCGATATGACGCTGCGCGCGGCGCAGACGCTGAACGCGTGCGAGGTCATCGTGGGCTATACGGTCTACGTCGACCTCATAAAAGCGCATTTTCCGGAAAAGACGTTTCTCACCACGCCGATGCGGCAGGAGGTCGAACGCGTGCGCCTTGCGCTCGAAACGGCGGCGGCGGGCAAAGCGGTCGCGATGATCTCAAGCGGCGATGCGGGCGTGTACGGCATGAGCGGACTGTGCTTCGAGCTCGGGAAGGACTATCCGGAGGTTTCGATTCACACCGTTCCGGGCGTGTCGGCGGTGCTTTCGGGCGCCGCGATCTTAGGCGCGCCGCTCATTCACGACTTTGCGGTGATCAGTTTATCCGACCTGCTCACGCCGTGGGAAACGATCGAAGCGCGGCTCTGTGCCGCGGCGCAGGCGGATTTCTGCATCTGCCTCTATAACCCGTCGAGCCGCAAACGCCGCGATTACCTTTCCCGCGCATGCGACGTGATCTTACGGCACGCGTCGCCCGAAACGGTCTGCGGCATCGCGCAAAATATCGGGCGCGACGGCGAACAAACGCGCGTGCTGACGCTTGCGGAATTGAGAACAACCGAGGCGGATATGTTCTCGACGGTCTTTATCGGCAATTCGCACACGAAGGTCGTCGACGGGAAAATGGTTACGCCGAGGGGGTACAAACATGAATGACGTTCTGCTGTTTGCCGGCACGACCGAAGGACGCAGGATCGCCGAGGCGTTCAGGGACTGCCCGATCGATCTTTTCGTCAGCGTTGCGACCGAGTACGGCGAAACGCTGATCGAGCCTGCAAAGAACATCCGCGTGCTGCACGGACGCAAAAACGCGGAGCAGATCCAAGCGCTGATCGAAGAGACCGGCGCGAAGCTGTTGATCGACGCGACGCATCCGTACGCCGCCGAAGTGACCGAAACGCTCAAAGCGGCGGCACAGCGGACCCAAACGGAGTACTGGCGCGTCCTGCGCGCGTCCGAAGCCTGCGACGGCTGTGTGACGGTCGACGACACCGCGTCGGCGGTCGCGTATCTGAACGGCACCGAGGGAAACGTGCTTCTGACGGTCGGAAGCAAGGAGCTTTCCGCCTACACCGCGGTAAAGGACTACAAATCGCGGCTTTACGCGCGCGTTCTGCCGCTTAAAGAAGCCGTAGAGCAGGCGACGGCGCTCGGGTTTTCGGGCGCGCATCTTTGCGCGGCGCAGGGACCGTTCTCGGAGGAATGGAACGCGGCGATGCTGCGCGCGATCGACGCAAAGTACCTCGTCACCAAGGACACCGGTACGGCGGGCGGATTCGGAGAAAAACTGCGCGCGGCAAAGGCGTGCGGCGTCACGCCCGTGGTGGTGCGCCGTCCGCTTGCGGAAAGCGGCATGTCGGTCGAAGACTGCGTAAAGCGGGTGTTTCGGCGCTTCGGCGTCGCGCCCCAAAAGTCGGTCACGATCCTCGGCGTCGGCACCGGAAGCGAACGCATGCTGACCGAAGCGGCGAAGGACGCGATCCGCGCCGCCGATCTTGTGATCGGCGCAAAGCGCGTGACCGACGCGCTCGAAGCGTTTTGCAAACCGGTCGAACACGCGGTCGCGGCTGACGAAATCGAACGGATCATCCGCGCGTCGACCGCGCGGCGCATCGTCGTCGCCATGTCGGGCGACGTCGGGTTTTACAGCGGCGCCAAACCGCTTTTAATGCGCATTTCCGATCTCGAACCCGCCGTGCTGCCGGGCATTTCGTCGATCGTGTATCTTGCGGCAAAGTGCAAAACCGCGTGGGACGACGCGGCGATCGCGAGCGCGCACGGCAGGACGGCAAACGTCGTCGCGCTTATTTCTCGCAATCAAAAACTGTTTCTTCTGACCGGAAAGCCGGACGTTTGCGCGATCCTCTCGGAGCTGTGCGAGTACGGGCTTTCGGACGTTTCGGTCACCGTCGGCGAGAACCTCTCCTATCCGGACGAGCGCATCACCCGCGGTACGGCGGCGGAGCTTTCGGGGCGGACGTTCGACCCGCTTGCGGTGCTGCTGATCGAAAACCCAAAGGCTTTAGCGGCGCCCGTGACGCACGGCAGAGCCGACGAGGATTTTTTGCGGACCGACGTGCCGATGACCAAGTCCGAGGTGCGCGCGGTCACGCTCAGTAAGCTGAGACTGTTCAAAAACGCGGTCTGCTGGGACGTCGGCGCGGGCACCGGCTCGGTGTCGATCGAGATGGCGGAGGCGGCGGCCGACGGCTGCGTGTACGCGATCGAGAAAAACGCGGACGCGTGCGAGCTGATCGAGCAAAACAAGCGGCGTCTTTGCGTTTCGAACGTGACGGTGGTAAACGGCGCCGCGCCCGACGCGCTTTTTGCGCTTCCCGCGCCCACGCACGTGTTCATCGGCGGCAGCGGCGGGAATCTTCGGGAAATCCTTGAAGCGGCGCTTACAAAGAATCCGCGCGCGCGGATCGTTTTGAACACGGTCACGGCGGAGACGTTCGCGGAAGCGACGGCGCTGATCCGCAAGCTCGGTCTACGCAACGAGGAGATCGTGGAACTGAACGTGTCGCGCGCAAGAAAGGCGGGCGCGTATCACCTGATGACGGCGCAGAACCCGGTCTGTATCATTGCGTGCGAAGGAGGCGAATCCGATGCGTAGTGCGCGAATCGTATTCGCCGCGCCGAGCTCCGGCAGCGGCAAGACGACGCTTGTGTGCGGAATCCTGCGCGCTTTGAAAAACCGCGGCATGACGGTTTCGGCGTTTAAGTGCGGACCGGACTACATCGATCCGATGTTCCACGAGCGCGTGGTCGGCGTCAAAAGCGGCACGCTGGATCTGTTCTTCTCCGACGAATCGCAGCTAAGAAGGCTGTACGCGCAAAACGCCGCGGGCGCGGACGTATCGGTGATCGAGGGCGTGATGGGCTATTACGACGGGCTCAGCGCGGCAAGCGACGAAGCGAGCACGTACCGCGTCGCAAAAGCGCTGCGCGCGCCGACGATCCTGATCGTCGATGCGCGCGGACAGTCGCTGTCCGCGCTTGCGACGCTGAACGGGTTTCTGGCCTTCCGTTCCGACAGCAATGTCAAAGGCGTGATCTTCAACCGCATGCAGGAGCGCGTCTATGCGGCGATCGCGCCGAAGGCGCGCGAATACGGCGTGGAGCCGATCGGGTATCTCGAAAAAGCGGACGATCTTGTGATCGAAAGCCGGCATCTGGGGCTCGTCACGCCCGACGGGATACGCGACCTCGAGGCGCGGCTCGACCGGCTTGCAGACCGCCTGGAGCAGACGCTCGATTTCGACGCGCTTTTGCGCATCGCGTCCGGCGCGCCGGAGCTGGATGCGCCGTCCGTGCCGCCCGTGCCCGACCTGCCGAAGACGACGATCGCGGTCGCGAGGGACGCGGCGTTCTGCTTTCTCTACCGCGACAACCTTGCGCTTTTGGAGCGGTACGGCGCGACCCTGCGCTTTTTCTCGCCGCTAAGCGACGAGCGGCTTCCCGAAGGCACGCAGGGGCTGCTGCTGCCCGGCGGGTATCCGGAGCTGTACGCGAGACGGCTGTCCGAAAACACGGCGATGCGCTTAGCGGTCAAGACCGCGATCGAGGGCGGCATGCCGTGCCTTGCGGAATGCGGCGGATTCCTGTATCTGCATGATTCGCTCGAGGACATGGACGGCAATCCGTACCCGATGTGCGGCGTTCTGAACGGCAGGGCGTTTTATCAGGGAACGCTCTCGCGCTTCGGCTACGTCACGCTTTCGGCGGGCGAAAACACGGCGTTTTTCAAAGCGGGCGAAGCCATCAAAGCGCACGAGTTTCACTATTTTGAGAGCGAGGACCCCGGCGCGGCGTTCACGGCGAGAAAGCCGAACGGCAGGACCTGGACGTGCATGCATGCAGAGGGAAACCTGCTTATGGGGTTTGCGCATCTGTTTTATGAATCAAACCCGAAGCCGATCGAGCGGTTTTTAACGCTCGCGGCGAAGGAGGACTGAATGGCGAAGGCAATCATGATCCAGGGCACGATGTCCAACGCGGGCAAGAGTCTCGTTGCGGCGGGACTGTGCCGCGTGTTCCATGAGGACGGATACCGGGTCGCGCCGTTTAAGGCGCAGAACATGGCGCTCAATTCCTTTATCACGAAGGAAGGACTCGAAATGGGCCGCGCGCAGGTCGTGCAGGCGGAAGCGGCGGGCGTCGAGCCGTCGGTGCTGATGAACCCGATCCTCTTAAAGCCGACGAGCGACACAGGCTCGCAGGTGATCGTAAACGGCGAAGTCTACGCGACGCTAAGTGCGCGCGACTACTTTGCGATCAAGCCGACGCTGCTGCCCGAGGTGATGAAAGCGTACAACGCGCTGTCCGGGCAGAACGACATGATCGTGATCGAGGGCGCGGGCAGTCCCGCCGAGATCAATCTGAAGGACGCGGACGTGTTTGTGAACATGGGCATGGCGAAGCAGGCAAACGCGCCGGTGCTCTTGGTCGGCGACATCGACCGCGGCGGGGTGTTCGCCCAGGTTTACGGAACGGTCGCGCTGCTGGATCCCGACGAGCGCGCGCTCATTAAGGGCGTGATCATCAATAAGTTTCGCGGCGACGAGTCGATCCTCACCCCGGGGATCCGACAGCTTGAGGCGCTTTTGGGCATTCCGGTGGTCGGCGTCGTGCCGTACCTGCATCTGGACATCGACGACGAGGATTCGCTTTCCGAGCGGCTCCGCGATAAGCCGGCGGCGCTTGTCGACGTCGCGGTGATCCGCCTGCCGCGCCTTTCGAACTTCACCGATTTTCGCGCGCTTGAAGCAATCGAGGGCGTATCGGTGCGCTATGTGGACAGCGTGTCGCAGTTCGGCGCGCCGGACCTGGTGATCCTGCCCGGCACTAAGAATACGATGGGCGATCTGCTGTGGCTTCGAAGCAGCGGACTCGAAGCAAAGATTTTGCGCTTTGCGGACGGCGGAGGCGCGGTGTTCGGGATCTGCGGCGGCTATCAGATGCTTGGGAACTCGGTGCGCGATCCGCACGGCGCGGAGCACGGCGGCACGGTGCGCGGCATGGGACTTCTGCCGGTCGAAACGACGTTTGAAGAACACAAGACGCGCACGCGCGTGGACGGCAGGTTCGGGCGGATCGACGGCGTGTTTTCCGCACTGTCGCATCAGCCGTTTACGGGGTACGAGATCCACATGGGCGCGACCGGGAGCGCCGCGCCGATCGCCGTGCTTTCGGACGCGGTCCATGGTACGCAGCGGTCCGACGGCGCGCAGAACGGGAACGTGTACGGCTGCTACGTGCACGGCGTGTTCGACGGCGACGCGGTCGCGGGCACGGTCGTGCGCGCGCTGGCGCAGAAGAAGGGCGTCGATCCCGACGCGCTCGGCACGGTGTCGGGCGAAGCGTACAAGGAGAAGCAGTACGATCTTTTAGCGGACGCGATCCGGACGCACATGGACATGGACGCGATCTACCGGATTCTAAAGGAGGGCGTGAAGCTGTGACGGATATTCAAAAGATCGCGCCGATGGACATCGAGCGCGAGAGCTTTCGCATCATCACCGAGGAACTGGGGGATCGCGTGCTCGATCCCATGGAATCTCCGATCATCAAGCGCGTGATCCACACGAGCGCGGACTTCGATTACGCGGACACGCTGACCTTTTCAAAGGACGCGGTACGGCACGCGCTGGACGCGTTAAGGGGCGGGGCTTTGATCGTGACCGATACGCAGATGGCGCTTGCGGGCGTCAACAAGCGCGCGGCGGAAACGCTCGGCTGCGACGCGGTATGCTTCATGGCGGACGACGACGTGGCAAAGGAAGCGAAGGCGCAGGGCGTAACGCGCGCAAGGGTCTCTATGGATAAGGCGGCGGCGCGCGGCGAGAACGTGATCTACGCGATCGGCAACGCGCCGACGGCGCTGATCCGCTTGAGAGAGCTGATCGACGGCGGATACCGCCCGAGGCTGATCATCGGCGTGCCGGTCGGGTTTGTGAACGTCGTTGCGTCGAAGGAGCTGATTTTAAACACCGACGTGCCGCACATCGTTGCGCGCGGCAGAAAGGGCGGCAGCAACGTCGCGGCGTGCATCGTGAACGCACTTTTATACATGCTCGATGAAACGAGAGGAGCGAAACAATGAACAGCGATTCGTTTATCAACAACACGGACTGCAGGTATTTTCCCTGCCACAAGACGGAGCATCCGGAGGACTTCAACTGCCTGTTCTGCTATTGCCCGCTGTACATGCTGGGCGACAAATGCGGCGGCAACTTCACCTATACGGAAACGGGGATCAAGAACTGCACGGACTGCATGGTGCCGCATCAGCGCAACGCGGTGCAGTACGTTCTGAAGCGCTGGCCCGACATCGACCGGGTCGCGCGGCAGAATTCCCCCGAAGCACGGAGGACGGAATGAACCGGTTTACGGCGTGGAACGAAACGATCCCGCCGTTCGACGCGGACGCGGCAGACCGTGCGAAGGCGCGCTGGGACGGGATCGCAAAGCCGCTGAACGGACTCGGCATGCTGGAAACGGCGGTCATACAGATCGCGGGCGTGACCGGCAGCGAACGCGTGTCGATCGCAAAACGCGCGGTCGCCGTGCTGTGCGCGGACAACGGGATCGTCGAGGAGGGCGTGACGCAGACGGACGCGTCGGTCACAGCCGAAATGGCGGGGCGCATCGCGTCGCACCGCTCCTCGGTCTCGTTGATGGCGAAAACCGCGCATGCGGACGTGTTCGCGGCGGATTTCGGCATGCTTACGCCCGCAAAGGGCGTATGGGATTACGCGGTCAGCAGCGGCACCGCGAACATGACCAAAGGCCCCGCCATGACCGAACAACAGGCGCTTCGGGCGATCGAAAACGGCGTCGCGCTGGCGGACCGGCTGTGCGAAAAGGGGTACCGGATCCTCGTCACCGGCGAAATGGGCATCGGCAATACGTCCACGTCCAGCGCGGTCGCTTCGGTGCTTTTGGGACTACCCATCGATGCGGTCACGGGCCGCGGCGCGGGACTGAGCGACGCGGGGCTAAATCGAAAGCGCGACGCGATCCGCCGCGCGATCGAAGTCAATCAGCCGGATCCGTGCGACGCGTTCGACGTGCTCCGTAAGGTCGGCGGATTCGACCTTGCGGGGTTAGCCGGTCTGTACATCGGCGCGGCAAAGAACCGCGTGCCGATCCTGATCGACGGGCTGCCGAGCTCGGTCGCGGCGCTCGTTGCGGCAAGGCTTGTGCCGAACGCAAGAATCGCCATGTTCGCGAGCCACTGTTCCGCGGAACCGGTCGCAAAGGCGATCCTCGACGCGCTCGAACTGTCGCCGCTGCTCTATGCGAACCTGAAGCTCGGCGAGGGCACGGGCGCGGTATGTATGCTGCCGCTTCTCGATATGGCGCTTGCGGTGTACGACGGTTCGGTCACGTTTAGGGAGACCGGCATTTCGCAGTACGTGCCGCAGGAAGGAGATCCCCGATGATGATCCTGGTCACCGGCGGCGCGGCGAGCGGCAAGAGCGAGCTTGCCGAATCGCTGTGCCGTGGAGACGGCGCGAAGTTTTATATCGCCGCCATGCGTCCGTTCGGCGAAGAAGCAAAGGCGCGGATCGAACGGCATCACGCGCTTCGCGCGGGCAAGGGGTTTACGACGGTCGAACGCTACACCGACCTTGCGGGTCTCAGGCTTGACGCGCGCGGCACGGCGATTCTTGAGTGCGTCGCAAACCTCGCCGCAAACGAGATGTTCGATGAAGACGGCGCCGTGTCCGATCCGGCTGCGCGCGTACTGGACGGCGTTGCGACGCTTGCGGCGCAGTGCGAACGGCTGATCGTTGTGACCGACGAGATCGGCGCCGACGGCGTTCGTTACGACGCGGCGACCGAAGCATATATCGCCGCGCTCGGACGCATCAACGCCGCGCTCGCGGCAAGCGCCGACACGGTGATCGAGGTCGTCGCAGGAATTCCGATCGGGATCAAGGGGGAACTGCCCGTATGAAAAAGATTTGGTACGCAATCGTCTCCGCGTGCTCGACGTTTTCGGTGTTTCCGACGCCGCGCATTTCGTGGGATTCGGTCACGCTCTCCGGCACGCTTGCCGCGCTTCCGCTCGTCGGCGCGCTGATCGGCGGGTTCGGTATGCTGTATTACTGGATCGCGGGGCTTTTGGAACTTCCGGCGATCCTGTCGGCGGCCGTTTTGACAGTCCTGCCCGTTCTGCTGTCCGGCGGGATTCACATGGACGGCTTTGCCGATACCGTCGACGCGCTTAGTAGCCATGCCGAACCGGACAAGAAGCGCGCGATTTTAAAGGACCCGCACGCCGGCGCGTTCGCGGTCATCGGCGTCGGCTGTTACTTGCTGCTGTATTTCGGACTGTGCGCCGCGCTGCCGCTTTCGTGGACGACCGCGGGACTTCTGGCACTGACGCACGTCCTTGCACGGGCGATCGGCGCGCTGCTCGCCACGGTGGCGCCGAGCGCGCACGAGGGAATGCTCAAAACGTTCCGCGACGCGGCGAACAAGGCGAGCGCGTGGGTGCTCGGCGCGTGGATCGCGCTTGCACTTTTGGGCGCGGCGGTGCTTTCGTCGCTTGCCGCGGGCGCGTTTGCCGTTGCTCTCGCAGGCGTATTCTTCTATGTGAAACACACCGCGAACAGGCAGTTTTGCGGCATGTCCGGCGATCTTGCGGGATACTGCATCACGCTCTCGGAACTTCTGTTGCTCTTGGGACTGGTACTTTCGGAAAGGATGGCGGCGCTGTGGTTTTGATTTTGGGCGCGCTTGGCGCGGGGAAAAAAGCGTATGCGCGTTCGCTCGGGTATACGGACGAACAGATGAGCGCTTCGATCGATTCGGATGCGCCGGTGCTTTTGAATCTTGAGGAAGCGGTGCGGACCGATCCGAAGGAAACGGAGGCGGCGTTTGACCGCATCTGCAAAAAAGAGCTTGTGCTGTGCCGTGAAATCGGCAGCGGCGTGATCCCGCTCGATCCAACCGAGCGCGACTGGCGCGAGCGCACCGGACGGCTCTGCGCGCGGCTTGCGAAGGAAGCGGCGGCGGTCGTGCGCGTGATTGCGGGCATCCCGGTCGCGATCAAGGGGGAACTGCCATGCAGGTGACGTTGATCCGGCACGGAAAAACGGCGGGCAATCTTTTAGGACGCTACGTCGGACGCAGCGACGTGCCGCTGTGCGAAGAGGGGATCGCCGACGCCGAACGCTGCAGGAAGGATTTTGAAAAACGGGCCGTGTTCGTGTCGCCGCTGCTGCGCGCAAGAATGACCGCGTCGATCCTGTTCCCGAACGCCGCGCAGCGCGTGATCGAGGATCTCAAGGAAATGGATTTCGGCGCGTTCGAGGGACGCACCGCAAAGGAGATGGAGCACGATCCCGCCTATCGCAAGTGGGTCGACGATCTGTGCGAGGGCGCGTGTCCGGGCGGCGAATCGCAGGAGGGATTCCGGAAACGCGTCGTTTCGGCGTTCACCGAAGCGCTGAAGACGGCGGACGGCGACGCGACGTTCGTCGTGCACGGCGGCGTCATCATGGCGGTCATGGCGGAGCTTGCCGAACCGAAACGCGCATTCTACGAGTACCAGGTGCAAAACCTCTGCGGCTATTCGGCGGACGTCGCATGGAAAAACGGCGCGCCGACGCTTTTGAACGCGCGTCCCTTTGCGCCGGAGCGCCCGGACGGCGGAACGCGTTCGTTATCTTGAGAAGATCCGGCGTAAGGAAATCAGATGACGGTGCCAAGAACGTAAAGACGGTCACGGTCAGCAAAGCATCGGCGTACCAGACGCAGGTCAGATCGCAAAAGCGGGCCCGCTACGAACGAGCGGACCCACTTTTCCGCGTAAAAACGCGAGACAATCAAATGAAAACCACCCGCCGGAGTGAACTGCACCCCAATTGTTAGACATGTGATATAATGCTAACAAGTGGGGTGATTTTAAATGCCAAAAGGAAAACCGAACAGGAAATACAGCGGCGAA
>CAJOKM010000055.1 GCA_905235205.1 uncultured Clostridia bacterium
GCAAACTCCCACACGCGCTGCACGGCGGGCGACATATTGTGCAGGCGGTAGCGCAGCATGCACACGTCGCGGGTCATGGGCACGTCGCTAAACGGGATCAGCCTGAGATTGAAGGTATCGAGGATCGGCAGCCGCGGCATGACCGCGACGCCTGCGCCGGTCGTGACGGACGCGGCGATCGAGCTGTACTCGTCGGCTTCAAAGACGATGTTCGGCGAGAACGACGCTTCCTTGAACTTGTCGGCAAGCTGACGGTAGATCAGCGCGTCGTGCGTGATCGAAATGAACTGTTCGTCGGCAACGTCCGAGAGCGTCACGGCTTTTTTCGCGGCGAGCCGGTGCTTTGCGGGGACGGCGAGGAAGAGCTCCTGGCTTGCGACGGGCAGGTATTCGACCGAATCGATGTCGGGCTTTCCGGCGATCAGAAGGTCCAAAGAGCCGTTCAAGAGCTGTTCGATGAGTCCGCCCGCCATGCCCTGATGGAAGCGGAACGCGGTCTGGCGGCTGCCGAGGTGCGCGTAGAACTGATCGACGAACGCCGGCAGCACCGAGAAGCTGACCGAATAGATATAGCCGAGATTGATGATCCCGGCGCTCGGCGCGCGAAGCTCCTTCAATCGCTCCTGTCCCTTACTCAGCTCGTTCAGCGCGCGCTTGGCGTACGGCAGAAACTCCGCGCCGTAGACGGTCAGCGTGATCTGCTTGCCCTGTTTTTCAAACAGCGGCATATTGAGCTCCTTTTCAAGCTTCGAAAGCGCGTAGGATAGACTCGGCTGGGAAATGTACAGAAGATCCGCCGCGCGCGTGTAGTGCAAAACCTCCGCGGTCACACAAAAATACCGAAGCTGCTGCAGCGTCATACCCGTACCTCCGAAAGGGAAAGATCTGAAGAAAGCGTCCGCCACGCGTTCAGAAGATACCCGAGCGCGAGCATGTCCGCCGCGCCGCCGGGCGAGAGATTGCGTGCGATCAAAGCGTCGTCGAACGCGAAAAGAGCCGCGACGCGCTCCGGAACGGGCAGCGCCGCGATGCGCCGCGATTCGTCCTGCACGAACCGGAGCCCGTCCTCGCCGCCGCGGTGCAGAAGGTTCGTGTCGAAAAGCTCCGCCATCATGTCGCACAGCGCCAGCGCGCCCGCGTGTTCGCTTTCGCCGTAAAAGAGAAGCCGGTCCGCGCAGAAACGTGCGGAGGGAAACCCGCTCGCCGCTTCGCCGATCGCGCCTTTCGCGCCGAAGGCGGCGAATACCTTTGCGCCGTTGGTGTCCTGCGCGTCTTTAGCGCGACGCAGGCGTTCGTTTGCGTCGGTTTGCGCGAGCGCCGCGGCGGTTTCGATCGCGTCCGCGCCGGTCTCGAGCGCCGCGCCCATGCCGTAGAGCAGCAGTCCCATGGAATAGATCGCGCCCTTGTGCGTGTTCACGCCGTGCGTTTGGGAGAACATCGCGCGCTCCGCTTCGAGCCCCGCGGCTTTCAGCGGCGGCATGCCGGCGTTCTGCATCCCGAGCAGGACCGCTTCTTTGAAGTACGGCACGAGCGCCGCCGCGCTCTTTGTAAACAGCGGCACGTCCATATCGGTGTGCGCGCCCGTATTGCGTTCATCGACAAGCCCGGGCTTCGGGGTGGTGTGCAGCTCCCGCTCCAGCGCAAAGTGCGCGGCATACGCGAGCGTGTCCGCGCAGAACTCGTTGAGGAGCGCGTCCGTTGCGGCTTTCACCGCGTCGAGTCCGTGCGCGCGGCTGCGGGCGCAGAGAGCGGCGGGCCCGCCGCACACAAGGCATGTTCGCGGCACGCTGCGAGAAAGCTTTTCGCCCTGCGCGTTCAAAACGTCGAAATCGTATAGCCTTGCGGCGGGGAACGCGTCCTCGACGCGTTCGAGCGCGGCCTTGACCGCGGCGGCGTCCCCGTTTACGAGGATCAGCGCCTCCGTGCCGGTCTTTGCGTCGGTGACGACGCGCTTCTGTTCGGAAAACCCGAGCATGTCAAAGAGCTTGAGTCCGCGGTCGAACAGCAGCCGCGTTTTTCGGGTGCGCTTCACGTCGCCCGCGATGTTTAGGGAGAGCGAGACCAAAGAGCACGGCGCGTTTGCGCCGTTCAGAAGTTCGGACTGCATGGCGGCGCGCCGCTCGCGCGCGTCAAGCATGTCGTTGAGCGTAACGGATGATGGCTTCATAGGTGGTCTCCGGTACAAGGTCCTTCGTTTCTTCGATGCGTCCCTCTTTGATCAGCGCGCGCACGCGGCTTGCGCTGATTCCGTCAAGGCGCGGGATCTCAACGAGTTCGATTCCGCGTTCGGGCAGCAGCTCCTTCATGCGCTCGTTATAGGAGCGCGTGGTCGGAGAGAACGGCTCCTCGCCGACAAAGCGCACGGAAATGTTCAGCGCGGGCGCGATGCGCGAGCGGAACAGCTCCACGTCGAGATCGGCGCGCACGCTCTCGGCATGCCGCTCGTCGCGGATGAAATAGGCGGGGAACGTCGCGCGCGAAACGAGATACGCGTCGCTGCGGCACAAAACGCGGTTTTGTAGGTGCGCCGTGCCGCGATCGAGCATTTCAAACCGCTCGTCGGGCGAAAACAGCGAGCCCTCCTCGGACACCGAAAAGAGATACAGCGCGTCGCAGCGCGCGGCGGCGTATTCGCACAGTTGCAGATGCCCGCGCGTGAACGGATCGCCGTTTAACACGATCGCGCCCGAGACGCCCTCGCGGTGCGGGATCGAGGCGAGAAACGACTCGAACCCGTTTCGGCGGTCCTCCATCAGCACAGCGTCGGGGGTAGCGACGACGGGATAGAACCCCATCGAAGCGAACATGGCAAGGTTTGCTGGCTTGGTGCACAGAAACAGGCGATTTACGCCGCTTCGGGACGCCTCGTTCATCAGTTCGGAGAGCACCGACGCGCACGCGCCGCCGCCTTCGAGATCGGGCGAGACGGCAAACTGCTTTAGCGTGTGTCCCGCGCGCGCGCCGCAGGCAACGATCTGAAAGTCGTCGTCGAGCATCAGCGCCACAACGTCCGCGTCGCCTTCGTCGCGCAGTCCCGCGGAGCATAGAAAGTTTTTATAACGTTCGTTGAGATGGCCGGAAAGCGGCGTGTAAAACAGCGTGACGTCCATCGGGTTCTCCTTTTCGCGCCGGCGGTTTGGCGCGTTTCTTCTGCAAAATCGGCGGGAAAACGGCACAAAACCGGCGGGTTTCGCGCCACGTTTCCTTTAAAAACCAGTATAGCAGAAACAGCACGCGCTTGGCAAGAGGAACCTGCAAATCATAGAGATTCTCTATGGTAAAGTATAAAAAATGTATTTGTAATTATACGGGATCGCTTCTATAATTGAACTGGCGGTCCGAAGAAGCGTTCGACCGCCGAACGGACAGAAACTTTCGGGAGGAAAACGAAACAATGATCCAGTACCATGCACAGGGCACGCTGTGGAAAAACGGCGCGCCGCAGCCTGCGCCCGAGGGCGTTGACAGGCAGAAGGGCCGCGACGGCACGATCGCGTATCAGATCATGAACGCGCACCGCGACGAATCTGACGACGGCGTGATGCACATTCGCTTTGACGCGCTCGTTTCGCACGACATCACCTACGTCGGCATCATCCAGACGGCGCGGGCGAGCGGGCTTAGGGAGTTCCCGATCCCGTACGCGATGACCAACTGCCACAATTCGCTTTGCGCGGTGGGCGGCACGATCAACGAGGACGACCACGTATTCGGTCTCTCGGCGGCGAAGAAGTACGGCGGCATCTATGTGCCGGCGAACCAGAGCGTCATCCACAGCTACGCGCGCGAGGAGCTCGCGACCTGCGGGAACATGATCTTAGGGTCCGACAGTCACACGCGTTACGGCGCGCTCGGCACGATGGGCGTGGGCGAAGGCGGACCGGAGCTTGTCAAGCAGCTTTTGAAGAACACCTACGACGTGAAGCCGCCCGAAGTGGTGCTGTGCTACGTCACCGGCGCGCCGAAAAAGGGCGTCGGCCCGCACGACGTCGCGCTTGCGCTCGTCAAGGCGACGTTCTCCGACGGGCTTGTGAAAAACAAGGTGCTCGAGTTTGCGGGCCCGGGTCTTAAAAATCTCCCGTACGATTTCCGCAGCGGCGTCGACGTCATGACGACCGAGACCACCTGCCTGTCGTCGATCTGGGCGACGGACGAGGAGATCGAGCGCTACTACAAGATCCACGGCCGTCCGATGGCGTACGAGAAGCTCGAGCCGGCGGAGGGCGCGTATTACGACGCGATGATCACGATCGAGCTCGACAAGGTCGAGTCCATGATCGCGCTGCCGTTCCATCCCTCCAACGCGTACACGATCCATGAATTCCTGGAGAACGCGGACGAGATCTTAGCGAAGGTCGAGGAGGAAGCGAAAAAGAAGTTCCCGAAGGCGCATCTCGACCTGCGCTCGAAGATCGGCCCTAACGGCGTTCTGGCGGATCAGGGCATCGTCGCGGGCTGCTCGGGCGGTCTGTTTGACAACATCGTCGAGGCGGCGGATATCCTGAAGGGCGGCAGCACGGGCAACGGGTATTTCTCGTTCTCGGTGTATCCGACCAGCATCCCCACAAGCCTCGCGCTGACCCGCACCGGCAAGACCGAAGCGCTCCTCGAAGCGGGCGCGGTCATCAAGCCGTCGTTCTGCGGACCGTGCTTCGGCGCGGGCGACGTACCGGCAAACAACGGACTGTCGCTGCGGCACACCACGCGTAACTTCCCAAACCGCGAGGGTTCTAAGCCCGGCGAGGGACAGATCAGCGCGGTCGCGCTGATGGACGCGCGCTCGATCGCCGCGACGGCGAAAAACGGCGGCTACATCACCGCCGCGACCGATATTGATTATGAGACCGAGCACGTTCCCTACGTGTTCGACAAGACGGTCTACGAAAAGCGCTGCTACTACGGATTCGGCAACGCGCATCCGGAAGAGGAGCTCATCTTAGGACCCAACATCACCGACTGGCCCAAGATGTATCCGCTCACCGAGAACCTGCTTTTAGAGCTTGCGGCGGTCATCCGCGATCCGGTCACCACGACCGACGAGCTGATCCCGTCGGGCGAGACCTCTTCGTACCGTTCGAATCCGCTGCGCCTATCGGAGTTCGCGCTTTCGCGCCGCGTGCCCGAGTATGTCGGACGCTCTAAGGCGGTGGCGAAGGACGAGGCGGCGCGCCGCGAGGGACAGAAGCCGGAGAAGCTTGTGAAGGTGCTGTCCGCGGTCGGCAATGCGGAGGAGCTGCTGAAAAACACGCAGTTCGGTTCGTGCGTGTTCGCCAACAAGCCGGGCGACGGCTCGGCGCGCGAGCAGGCGGCGTCCTGCCAGAAGGTGCTGGGCGGCTTTGCGAACATCTGCTACGAGTACGCGACCAAGCGGTATCGCTCTAACTGCATCAACTGGGGCATCGTGCCGTTCACGCTCAAGGAGGGCGACGCGTTCCCGTACGAGGACGGCGATTTCGTGTTCGTGCCGGGCATTCGCGACGCGATCCGGATGGGCAAAGAGGAGATCCCCGCAAAGGCGGTCCGAAAGGACGGCACGGTCGAGGACGTGACGCTGTACGTGAAGGGGCTCACCGAGGATGAAAAGACGATCATCCTCGAAGGGTGCCTGATGAACTACTACGCCGCGCAGAACAAGTAAAACAGAACCCGTCGGCGGGGCTTCGGCTCCGCCGGCGTTCGTACAGTTCAATATTTCAACGGAGGAACCTATGGAAAAGATCAAAATGACCACGCCGCTCGTCGAGATGGACGGCGACGAAATGACCCGCATCATCTGGAAGATGATCAAGGACGAACTGCTGACCCCGTTTGTGGACCTCAAGACCGAGTACTACGACCTCGGACTTCAAAAGCGCGACGAGACCCGCGATCAGATCACCAAGGACGCGGGCAACGCGATCAAGAAGTACGGCGTCGGCGTCAAGTGCGCGACGATCACGCCGAACGCGCAGCGCATGACGGAATACAACCTGCACGAGATGTGGAAAAGCCCGAACGGCACGATCCGCGCCATTTTGGACGGCACCGTGTTCCGCGCGCCGATCATCATCGACAGCATCAAGCCGGTCGTGAAGAACTGGGAGCTGCCGATCACGATCGCGCGTCACGCGTACGGCGATCTCTACAAGGGCACCGAGTACCGCGTCCCCGAAAAGGGCAAGGCGGAGCTGGTGTTCACCGGCGAGAACGGGGCGGAGTTCCGCGAGACGGTCTACGATTTCGAGTGCCCCGGCATCTTACAGAGCATCTACAACAAGGACACCTCCATCACATCGTTTGCGCATTCGTGCTTCAAGTACGCGCTGGAAACGAAGCAGGATCTGTGGTTCTCCGCAAAGGACACGATCAGTAAGAAGTACGACATGAACTTCCGCAACATCTTCCAGGCGGTGTATGAAAAGGACTACAAGGAGCAGTTCGAAAAGCAGGGCCTGACCTACTTCTACACGCTGATCGACGACGCGGTCGCGCGCGTGATCCGCTCTAAAGGCGGCTTTATCTGGGCTCTCAAAAACTACGACGGCGACGTCATGAGCGACATGGTTTCGACCGCGTTCGGCTCGCTTGCGATGATGACCTCGGTGCTCGTGAGCCCGGACGGCAAGTTCGAGTACGAAGCGGCGCACGGCACGGTCACGCGGCACTATTACAAGTACCTGCAGGGCGAGGAGACGTCCACAAACCCGATGGCGACGATCTACGCGTGGAGCGGCGCGCTCCGTAAGCGCGGCGAGATGGACGGACTCAAGGAGCTCGTCGATTTCGGCACGAAGCTTGAGGAAGCGTGCGTGGAAACGCTCAACGACGGCGTCATGACCAAGGACCTTGTGAACCTCGTCGAGGGCAAAAAGCCCACGGCGGTCAACACGATCGAGTTCATCCGCGCGATCCGCGCACGGCTCGAACAGAAACTGGAGGCGTAACATGAAGATTCAAAAAGCCGCTCAGGCGGGCACCGTCGAATCGAGCGACATCATCGTCAAGATCGAACCCGCTGACGCGGGCGTTGAGGTCGTTCTGACCTCGAGCGTCATGCAGCAGTACGGAAAACAGATCGAGAAAGTCATTCGCGAAACGCTTTCCGAGCTCGGCGTGGACGCCGCGCGTGTGGAAGCGATCGACAAGGGCGCGCTGGACTGCACGGTCAAGGCGCGCACCCAGGCCGCGGCGTACCGCGCCGCCGAGAGCACGGACTACGAATGGAGGACAAAGGCATGAAGCTTCGCCGCAGTATGATGTTCGTGCCGGGCAACAATCCCGGCATGATCAAGGACGCCGGCATCTACGGCGCCGACTGCATCATGTTCGACCTCGAGGACTCCGTCGCATATACCGAAAAGGACACGGCGCGCTTCCTCGTGTACAACGCGCTGACCACGCTCGACTACGGCGACACCGAGCTCGTCGTGCGCATCAACGATCTTAGTACCGGTCTCGGCATCAAGGACCTCGAAGCGATCGTGCGCGCGCAGCCGGACGTGATCCGTCTGCCGAAGACCGAGACCGCGCAGGACGTCATCGACTGCGAGCGCGAGATCGAGCGCATCGAGCGCGAAGCGGGCATTCCGGTGGGCAAGACCGGCATGATGGCGGCGATCGAGAGCGCCGAGGGCGTACTGAACGCGCAGGCGATCGCAAAGTCCTCGAAGCGGCTCATCGGCATCGCGCTGGGCGCGGAGGACTACGTCACCGACCTCAAAACGACGAGAAGCGACGGCACCGAGCTGTTTTTCGCGCGCGGCATGATCTTAAACGCGGCGCGCGCGGCGGGCATCGACGCGCTGGACACCGTGTTCTCCGACATCAACAATGAGGAAGGCTTTATCGCGGAGGCGACGGTCATCAAAAAGATGGGCTTCTCGGGAAAATCGATCATCAACCCGCGGCAGATCGAGCCGCTGCACAAGGTGTTTATGCCGAGCGAAAAGGATCTAAAAAAGGCGCAGGCGATCATGGACGCGATCGCGGAAGCGAACGCGAGAGGCAGCGGCGTCGCGTCATTAAAGGGCAAGATGATCGATAAGCCGGTCGTTTTAAGAGCGCAGTATCTACTGGAGCTTGCCAGGATGGCGAATCGGGAAAGCTGGGAGGCGTGACGATGGAACTGAATCGAATCATCCATATCAACGAGATCGCGCAAAACGGCGCGTTCGACGAAACCAAAGCGCTGATCTACAAGGGCAGCATGGGCAATCATGAAAAGATGCTCTCCTCGATCCGCGAGGCGATCGAAAAGACCGGATTGAAGGACGGCATGACGATCTCGTTCCATCATCATTTCCGCAACGGCGACTACATCGTCAACATGGTCATGGACGAGATCGCGAAGATGGGCATCAAGGGTCTGACGGTCGCGGCAAGCTCGCTTGCAAGCTGCCACGCGCCCTTGATTGAGCACATCAAAAACGGCGTCATCAAGCATATCGAAACGAGCGGCATGCGCGGCGAGCTTGCGGAGCAGGTTTCGCGCGGACTCATGGAGTTTCCGGTCGTGTTCCGCTCGCACGGCGGCAGAGCCGCGGCGATCGAGCGCGGTGAGCTGCACATCGACGTCGCGTTTTTAGGCGCGCCGAGCTGCGATCCGATGGGCAACGCGAACGGCTATAACCGCGACGAGGAGAACGCCACCATGTGCGGGTCCTTAGGCTACGCCAAGGTCGACGCGCAGTACGCGGACAAGGTCGTGATTTTAACCGACCACGTCGTGCCGTATCCGAACACGCCGTCCGGCATTCCGGCGATCCAGGTCGATTACATCGTGCCGGTCCAAAACATCGGAGATCCGGCGGGCATCATGAGCGGCGCGACGCGCTATACCAAGAACCCGAAGGAACTCCTGATCGCAAAGACCGCGGCGCAGGTGATCGAGCACTCGGGCTGCTTCTACGACGGCTTCTCCATGCAGATGGGTTCGGGCGGCGCGTCGCTTGCCACCGCGCGGTTTCTGCGCGAAAAGATGGAGCAGGAGAACATTCACGCGCACTTCGCGCTCGGCGGCATCACAGGCCAGATCGTCGAGATGCACGAGGCGGGACTGATCGACAAGATCCTCGATGTGCAGTCGTTCGACCTCATCGCCGCGAACTCCTTAAAGAACAACCGCTTCCACACGCAGATCGACGGCCGCTTCTACGCGGGCTACGACAACGGCGGCTGCGCGGTCAACGCGCTCGACTTCGTCGTGCTGTCGGCTCTCGAGATCGACACGGAGTTCAACGTCAACGTGCTCACCGGCTCGGACGGCGTGATCCGCGGCGCGATCGGCGGGCATCCGGACACCGCGGCGGGCGCAAAGATGTCGGTCGTGGTCGCTCCTTTGACCCGCGGACGCATCCCGACCGTCGTGAAGAAGGTCAACACCGTCGTCACCCCGGGCGCGGTCGTCGACGTCGTCGTCACCGAGCAGGGCATCGCGGTCAATCCGAGACGGCAGGACCTCATCGACAGACTCACCGCCGAGGGCTTCAAGCTCAACACGATCGAGGAACTGCGCGAAAAGGCGGAAAAGACCGTCGGCGCGCCCGAACCGATCAAATACCTTGACCGCGTCGTCGGCGTGGTGCTCTATCGCGACAATACCGTTATCGACGTGATTCGTCAGATCGACGAAACATAATCAAATGATGAAAAAAGCCGACATTCAGGCGAATGCCGGCTTTTTTCGTGAAATCCGCCCTTCGGACGGGTGAAATCCGCTTCGCGGGTGAAATCGCCTGCGGCGGTGAAATCTGCGCCTGCGGCACAGGTTTTCGTAGATTCTCCGCGCGGAGAATCTTTTTTTATAACGGTTTCTTCGCCGGCATGCCCGGTTTGCGCGGATAGGTCTTGGGCGTTGGTGCGTTTTTGGTACAGATAACCAGCGTGCGCGCGCCGTAATCGGACGGGAGCGGGACCGCTTCGGCACTGCAGTGCAAAAGGTGCAGAGCGGGCGGGCAGTTCGTCAGAAACGTCGCCCTTATAGCAGTACGCTTTGCCGCCGACCCGAAGAAGCGGCACGGTCAGCTCCAAAAGCACCGGCAGAGCCGCCACCGCGCGCGAGACCGTTGCGTCAAACGCGCCGCGATAACGGGGGTCCTGTCCGAACTCCTCCGCCCGCGCGTGCACGCAGGTTGCCTGTAACTCCAGCGTTTTCAGCACTTCCGCGAGGAAAACAAGCCGCTTGTTCAGCGAATCGACGAGCGTCACCGAAAGCGTCGGGTTCATGATCAAAAGCGGGATCGCGGGAAAGCCCGCGCCCGTGCCGACGTCCGCAAGCTTCGCGCCGTTTTCAAGGTACGGAAGCGCCGCAAGCGAATCGTAAAAATGCTTCTTTGCAACCTCGTCCCGTTCGGTGATCGCGGTCAGATTCATCCGCGTGTTCCAATCGACGAGCAGATCGTAGTATGCGACAAATTTGTCGCACTGTTCGGACGTGAGGTTCGGAATCAGCGAATACAATCGTTCACGCATGGGGGACACCTCGTTTCAGCCAGACCAGCAGGACGCCGACGTCGGCGGG
>CAJOKM010000056.1 GCA_905235205.1 uncultured Clostridia bacterium
GTCAATTACTGGACGGAACAGTTCCGCATCCCTTCGGACGATCTTCCCGATGATCTGGTCGAAGCGACCGAAGCGGAGCGGATCGAACGGCAGTACCGGACGTTTTTGAACGCGCTCGGCTTTTGACGGAACGAACCGGCAGTTTGGTTCGGACGGAAAGGAAGGAAAGCATTGAAACAGAAACTGCTTCTTTGGATCGGCATCACAGCGTTTATACTCGGCACGGTCGCCTGCGGCACAGCGACCGGAACGCCTTCTACGCAAACGCCCGCGCCCGAAGCGACGGGCGCGCCGGTCGTCGAAGCCGACGTTGTTGAAGTGCACAAAACCGAGCTGGTCGTCGAATCGGAGAAGGAGATCGCCGATCTTGACGCGCTCGCCGCAATGGGCTTGAAAATGCTCGATTTAACAAGACTCCCCGAAACGCCGTTCGAAACGATCACGGAGCTGAAGCTCCGTTTGCCGGATTGTGAGATTCTCTGGAATCAAAGACTGAATGACGGCGTTTTCCGCAGTGATTCGACCGCGCTGAAGCTGCCGAACGCGACGGAGGAGGACCTGCGTGCGCTGGACCTGTTTGAACAGCTTACGCTTGTCGACTGCACCGGAAGCACGGCGTATGAAGCGCTTTTTGCGTTCGCCGCGGCGCATCCCGGGACGGAGGTCCGCTACGCCTACACCGACGGCGCGTTCACCGTTCTGTCGACCGATGAATCCGCTTTCGTTCCCGAAGGCGTGGATGCCGGTGCGTTCACATCCGCTGCGCCGTATTTCCCGAACCTTCAATCGGTCGATCTGCGCGGGTCGGACTGGACCGACGAACAGCTTGACGCGTTCTGCGCCCAAAACCGGACGCTTTGTGTGCAGCGCACGGTGCAGATCGGCGGGCTTCGCTTCGACAGCGGCGCGACCGCGCTGAATCTGCGCGAGGTTACCGGATTTTCCGCAGATGCGCTGATCGCAATGCTGCGCGCGTTTGAATCCCTCGATCTCGTTGCGCTGCCGTCCGACTTTACGCAGCAGGACGTCGACGCGTTTTCGGCCGCGTACCCGAACGTATCCCTGCCCGGCACGGCGGAGGCGTTCGGCAGATCGTTCGATCAGGGCGCGGAAGAGATCGATCTATCCGGCATTTCGATGGAGTCCGACGAGCCGGTTCGCGCGCTGATCGGGGATCTTCCGTTTGTCAGGACCGTCGTCATGTGCGACTGCGGGCTTTCTGACGAACAGATGGACGCGCTTCGGAGCGAGTATCCGGGCGTGAAGTTTGTGTGGGTCGTTAAAATCGGATCGCGGAAGCTGCGCACCGACGCGATCGGGTTTTCGACGAAGAACCCGTCCAAGTATACCAACCCCAATTCGTCCGACGCGTACAACCAGTCGGTCAAGACCGCGGAGCGGCTGAAGGAAGGCGATATCGAAGCGCTTCGCTACTGCACCGATCTTGAGGCGCTCGATCTCGGACACAACTATCTGACCGACCGCGATCTTGCCGTGATCTCGGGACTGACGAAGCTGAAGATTTTGATCCTTGCCGACAACAAGATCACGGATATCTCCGCGCTCACAACGCTCAAAGACCTTGAATACATCGAGCTGTTCATGAACGAGATCCCGGATCTTTCGCCGCTGACGGAACTAAAAAATCTTGTCGATGTGAACGTCTGCAAGGTCGGCGTAACGGACCTTTCGCCGCTGTACGAGCTTACGAGCGTCAGGCGGCTCTGGTACGCGCTGAATCCGGTCTCGCGCGAGGAAGCGAAACGGCTTGCCGACGCGCTGCCGGACTGCCTTTGCAACTACACCGTGAAGTCGTCCACCGACGGCGGCTGGCGCGAGGATCCGCGCTATCAATGGATGCGCGCATACTTCAACTGAGCGGAATCGGGCTTGCAACAATCGCCCGGTTGCGGTATAATAAAATAAAAAAGAGGAGGTGCGGATTTGATTCAGATCATTTTCGGCGAGAAGGGGTCCGGCAAGACCAAGCAGATTCTTGAGCTTTCCAATCGCGCGGCCTTAACGGCGAAGGGCAGCGTCGTGTTCGTCGACGTGGACGAGCGGTACATGTACGACCTCAACCTTTCGGTGCGGTTCATCAACGCCGCGGAGTACGGCATTTCTGGACCGAAGCAGTTTTTCGGGTTCCTGGCGGGCATTTCCGCGTCGGATCACGACCTTGAGTATCTCGTGGTCGACAGCTTTACGGAGATCGTGCGGCACGACCTTGCTTCGCTCGAAGACCTGTTCAAGCAGCTCGACGCGTTTACCGACGCGCATCACATCCGGCTGATTCTCTCGCTGTCCTGCGCCGAGGAGCAGATTCCGGCATATCTTGAAGCATACCGGAGCTGACCGACGCATCCCTAATTGTGATTCATCCGCCCGGGCGGGCGGATGATTTTCATTCAAACGGAGGAACGCTATTTATAACAGTATGGAAACCGAGTTTCAGACATCAATCACACAGGAACCGCAAAAACGCAAGCGCCGTACAGGCACCTGGAAACTGCTTGTGCTGTGGCTGTTGACGCTCGCGCTTGCCGTGCTTTTGGCTGTTCTGATCACGTATCGCTGCGTGAAGGCGGAATCGGGCAGGCTGACGTCCGCGATCTCCGACGCCGAGGACGTGATCCGCAGCCGCTACTACTTCTACGACGAGAACGAGGACGCGCTGATCGCTTCGGCACTCAAGGGACTTGCCGCGGGCACCGGCGATGATTACGCCTATTACTACACCGCAGACGAGTACAAGGAGATGCAGAAGCAGAATGAGGGCGCGTTTGTCGGCATCGGGATCCTGACCATGCTTGAGGACGACGGCACCGTGCGCGTCATGGAGGTCTACGCCGACACGCCCGCAAGCGAAGCGGGCATGGAGGCGGGCGACGCGCTGATCGAGATCAACGGCGTTTCATACGAGGGACTCGACCTTTCGGGTTTTTTGGGCAACGTCGTATCCGAGGACGGCGCACGAAACGAGCTGAAGGTCCGCCGCGGCGAACAGGAGCTGACCTTTACGGTCATTGCGCGCGAAGTGCATACGCCCACCGTGGCTTCCCGCATGCTCACCGACACGATCGGGTATCTCCGCGTGACCGCGTTCCACGGCTCGTGCGTGGACGAAACGAAAGCGGCGCTGAAAACGCTTCTGGATTCCGGAATGAAATCGCTCGTGCTGGACCTAAGGGACAATCTCGGCGGCTCGCTGTACGACGCGCTCGACATTGCCGATCTGTTTTTGCCCAAAGATCGCGTCATTACCTCGCTCCGGTCCAAAACGGAGGAGGAGCAGACCTTTTACACGAAGACCGACGGATACGACCTAAGGATCGCGCTGCTCGTGAACGGCTATTCCGCGTCCGCAAGCGAGCTGGTGAGCGGCGCGCTCAAGGATTATGAGGTGGCGTATCTGATCGGCACGCGGACGTTCGGCAAGGGCATCGTGCAGTCGTATTTCAGCATTCCCGAAACCGACGGCATGCTGAAGATCACGACCGAAGCGTACTACACGCCGAAAGGCGTGTGCGTGCACGGGACCGGAATCGAGCCGGATCAAACGGTGGAGCTTTCCGAAGACGCGAAGAAGTACTCGATCAGCGTGCTTCCGTTTGAGCTCGATACGCAACTGCAGGCGGCGATCGCCTATCTGGAGGGGCAGAATGGAGAATAAAACCTACCGCATCCGCGATGAAAAGTTATATGCGTCCGGGCTTAACAAGATCGAATGGGTCCGGCGCAATATGCCGATTTTAAACGGCATCGAGGAGCAGTTCCGCATCGAACAGCCTTTTTTGGGCAAACGCATCGCGCTGTCGGTGCATCTGGAGGCGAAAACGGCGTACCTTTGCAAGGTGCTGCGCGCAGGCGGCGCCGAGATGTTCGTGACCGGAAGCAATCCGCTGTCCACGCAGGACGACGTCGCGGCGGCGCTCGTACACGAAGGCATGTCGGTTTACGCGCTGCACGGCGCAAGCGAAGCGGAGTACTTCGACTGCTTAAGAAGCGTGCTGAACGCCGGACCGGATCTCATCATCGACGACGGGGGAGACCTCGTTTCCATGCTGCACAGCGAGCGAACGGATCTGATCCCGAAGATTTTAGGCGGGTGCGAGGAGACCACGACCGGCGTACACCGGCTCAAGTCGATGGAGCGCGACGGCGCGCTGAAGTTTCCGATGTTCGACGTGAACGACGCGCAGTGCAAGCATCTGTTCGACAACCGCTACGGCACCGGGCAGTCGGTCTTTGACGGCATCGACCGTACGACGAACCTGATCGTTGCGGGCAAGACCGTCGTGGTCGCGGGATACGGCTGGTGCGGCAAGGGCGTCGCGATGCGCGCGAAAGGTCTCGGCGCGCGCGTGATCGTGACCGAGATCGACCCGGTAAAAGCGATTGAAGCGGTGATGGATGGTTTTACCGTGATGCGCATGGAGGACGCCGCGCCTCTGGGCGATCTCTTTATCACGGTGACCGGCATGCGCGACGTCGTCACCGAACCGCACATGAACGCGATGAAAAACGGCGCGATCCTGTGCAACGCGGGACACTTCGACGTGGAGATCGACGTGAAGCGCTTAAAGGAGATCGCGCTTGAGACGCGGCAGATGAAGCCGAATATCGTCGGATACCGTCTGAAAAACGGAAACTGGCTGTACCTTTTAGCCGAAGGCCGGCTTGTGAACCTCGCGTCCGGCGACGGGCATCCGGCGGAGATCATGGATATGAGCTTCGCGATCCAGGCGCTCTGCGCGCGCGAGATCGCTTTGCACGCGCCGAAGACTGCGAAGGTCTATGCCGTGCCGGATTCGATCGACGCGTTCGTTGCCGAACGGAAGCTCGCTTCGATCGGCGCCGCGGTCGACACGCTTTCCGACGCGCAAAAAGATTATGCAAATTCCTGGAAAGTTTAGGTTTACAGAACGAAAAAATTGTGGTATAGTGAGTTGATTAAATTGGGTACATCCGTGGAAGCGGATCAATTTTGAACACCAAATTCCAACAGGGGGAACACACATGAAATGCTACACCGCGAATGAGATTCGCAACATCGGCGTCTTCGGCCACGGCGGCGAAGGCAAAACGACCCTGACCGAGGCTATGCTCTATAACGCAGGTCTTGTCGATCGTTTCCCGAACAACGCGCCCACCACCGACTTCGATCCCGAAGAGGTCAAGCGCTCCATCTCCATCAACATGGCGCTCGCGCCGCTGGAGTGGAAGAACACCAAGATCAACCTGATCGACGCGCCCGGCTTTTTTGATTTCTACGGCGAAGTCACGGCAGCAATGGCGCTGTGCGATGCGGCGCTGATCGTGATCAGCGCGGTCTCGGGTCCGGCAGTCGGCGCGGAAAAGACCATGGCAATGTGCAAAGCGCAGCACAAAGCGCGTATGATGGTCATCAACCAGATGGACCGTGAAAACGCGAACTTCGAAAAGACCATGCAGTCCGTGAACGAAAAGTTCGGCGTCAACGTCGTTCCGATCCAGCTCCCGATCCTCGAGGGCGGCGCGTTCAAGGGCTATGTCGATATCGTCAATATGAACGCAAAACTGTTCGAAGGCAAGGGCGAGAAGGAAGTCCCGATCCCCGCAAACCTCGAAGCTGAAGCGCAGGAGCTCTATGAGAAGCTGACCGAGGCGGCAGCCGAAGCCGACGAAGAGCTCATGATGGAATACCTCGAAACGATGGAGCTCTCTCGCGAGCAGATCCTGATGGGTCTTTCGAAGGGCGTACTGGACGGCGACATCACGCCGGTCTGCTGCACGTCCGCGCTCAACAACATCGGCGTCACCACGCTTTTGGACTACATCCTGCACTACATGCCCACGGCGGCGGATGCAAAGCTTCCGAAAGCGTTCAAGAACGGCGAGGAAATCGAGCTCACCCGTGACGGCAGGATGGTCTGCCATATCTATAAGACCGTCAACGACCAGTTCGGCAAGTACAGCATCGTGAAGGTGCATCGCGGCACGCTGGACGGTTCCGTTTCCCTGTACAACGTACAGCAGGAAAAGAGCGAAAAGCCCACCGCGCCGGTCATGCTGCGCGGCAAGAAGAGCATTGCGGTCGATAAGCTGAACGCCGGCGACATCGGCGCGATCCCGAAGCTTCAGGTCTCCAACACCAACGAAACGCTTACCGACGCGTCCGAGCCGGTCGCGATCGAAGCGGTCGTGTTCCCCGAACCGTGCATCAGCCTCGCGGTCACCGCGAAGAAGCAGGGCGAAGAGGACAAGGTCATCGGCGGACTCAATAAGCTGATCGAAGAGGATCCGACCATCGCGATCGAAAAGAACGCGGAGACCGGCGATGTGCTTTTAAAGGGCCTCGGCGAAATGCATCTGGACGTCACCTGCGCCAAGATCCGCAACAAGAGCAACGTCGAAGCGCAGCTTGCCGATCCGCGCATCCCGTACCGTGAGACGATCCGTTCCACCGCGGAAGCGGAAGGCAAGCATAAAAAGCAGTCCGGCGGCAGCGGTCAGTTCGGCGTCGTTCAGATGCGGTTCGAGCCGGCGCCCGAGGGCGTGGATTTCGAGTTCGTCAACGCGATCGTCGGCGGCGTGGTTCCGAAGGAATACATTCCCGCGGTCGAAAAGGGTCTCAGAGAAGCGATGGTGCACGGCGTGCTCGCAGGCTACCCGATGGTCGGCTTAAAGGCAACGCTGTACGACGGCAAGTATCATCCCGTCGATTCCAAGGAAGTCGCGTTCAAGAGCGCTGCAAGACTGTCCTATAAAGCCGCTTGCGCCAAGGCGAGCCCCGCGCTGATCGAGCCGATCTACACCTACTATATCTGGGTCCCCAACGACAACGTCGGCGACATCATGGGAGACCTTTCCCGTCGACGCGGCAGAATGCTCGGTATGACCCCGAAAGACGGCGGCACCGAGATCGTCGCGGAAGCGCCGCTTTCCGAGATGTTCAAGTATGCGACCGACCTGCGCTCCATGACGCAGGCGCGCGGTTCGTTCCGCAGCGAGTTCACCCGTTACGAGGACGTTCCCGCCGAGCAGGCGAAAAAGATCATCGAGCAGGCGAAGCGCGAGGACGAGGAAGAGGAGTAATCGACAAAAACCGGGGAGCGCAGCCGCGTTCCCCGATTTGGTTTATATGCTATGAAAAAGACGTTTCAATGCAATCCGCATGAAGTCACGCAGACCAGGATCACGTTCTGGTTCTATGTAATCAGCATCCCGGTCATCGTGTTTCTGTTCCTGCTGCCGTATATCCTCGGCAGAGCGTTTCAGTTCTCACTGCTGAGCCTCGCGTACGTCGCCGTGCTTGTGTTTCTGCTTTACGGCACCTACCGCGCGTACGTTGCGATGCGCGCGGTCAAAGCGTCGTACTGCACCGTCACGGATACCCGCGTCGAAGGCGTCAGCACCCCGAACGCGTACCGCGCGGGTGAACGCTTTTCGATCGAGCGCAGCGAGATTAAAGGCGTCGGCAGAAACCAGGTCGCCGTCGGAATGTCACGCTTTTTGAACGCGATCGTCATCAATACGGACACAAAGCAGTATGTTCTGCTTGCGCTCGAGAACGAAAAGGAACTTCTCGAACTCTTACAGGCATAATCGGTTCATCACAAAACCGGCGGTCAGTCGACTGCCGGTTTTTCTGTATGGAAATGGGTATAAACGGTTTCGGCAAGCGAACGCGGGATGCCCTTGACGGAAGCGATCTCCTCGACCGAAGCGGCTTCGATCCGGTCCACGGTGATGAACGCGTCGAACAGCGCGCGCTTGCGCTTGTCTCCGACGCCTTCGATCGCGTCGAGCCGCGAATAGAGCGCGTTTCTGCTTCTGAGATTGCGGTGATACGAGATGGCGAACCGGTGCGCTTCGTCCCTGAGCCGTTCGATGAGGTGCAGCGGCGCGCTGTTGCGGGGCAGTACGATCGGCTCGTCCGATTCGGGCAGGTAGATCCAGTCCTCGGTTTCGGCGAGCGCGCACACGGGGATATGCGAAAGATTGCAGCCTTTCAAAACGTCAACGCCGATCTCTAACTGCGTCCTTCCGCCGTCCAAAACGACGAGATCGGGAAGATCGGTCTCCTTGGAAAACCGGCGCGTCAGCACTTCGCGCATGGCGATAAGATCGTCGCCGCCCGCGTCGGAACGGATGCGGAAATGCCGGTACGCGGATTTGTCGGGCTTGCCGTCGCGGAACACGACCATCGACGACACGGTGTTGGTTCCCATCAGATGCGAGTTGTCGTAGCATTCGATGCGGGAGGGGACTTCGTCAAGACCTAAGATGGCGGAAAGCTCCGCGACCGCGCCTTCGCCGCGCTCCCAGCTGCGGATGCGGATCTCCTCGTTCTTTTCAAGCAGCGCGTCGGCGTTTCGGACCGCCATATCGGTCAGCTGCCGCTTTTCGCCGCGCTGCGGAACGGACACCGTCACCTTGCGGCGGCTCTTTGCGTTGATCCATTCCGAGAACGAGTCCGCGTCGGGACACGCGACGTTCAACAGAATCTCGCGCGGGATCTCGATATCGTCCTTGCCGTAGTACTGTAGAAGAAACGCCTGCAGCGCGTCGCCTAAAGCCGCGTCGCCCTCGGTCTCGAGCGGGAACGCGTGTGTGCCGATCACCTTGCCGCCGCGTACAAACAGCGAAAACACCATGCAGGCGTCGTTTCGCACCGATACGGCGAACACGTCCGCCTCAAGACCCTTGACCGTGATCGCAACCTGTTTTTCCTGCAGCGCGAGCGTGGCTTTGAGCTTATCGCGCAGCATTGCGGCGCGCTCGAAGTTCAGCGATTCGGACGCTTCCTGCATCTTCTGCGTCAAATACGGCACGAGATCGCCGCTCTTGCCGTTCAAAAGCCGGATCGCTTCCGAAAGATACGCGTGGTAGGCTTCCCTCGACACGCTGCCGCCGCACGGCGCGCAGCACTTGCCGAGATGATAGAGCAGACACGGCCGTTCGCCGCGCGCGATCATTTTTCCGACGTCCTTTTTACAGTGCCGAAGCGGAAACAGGTCGTACACAAGCCGCAGTTCCTCCTGCACGGACGGTCCGACGATGTACGGCCCGAGATACGTCGCGCCGTCCTGCTTGACGCGGCGAACGATCTCGATGCGCGGAAAGTCCTTTTTGAGGTCGATCCTAAAGTACGGAAAATGCTTGTCGTCCTTTAAGAGAATGTTGTACTTCGGCTGGAACTGCTTGATGAGATTGCTCTCGAGCGACAGCGCTTCGACCTCGCTGTGCACCTCGATCGTTTCAAAGTCCGCAATGTGAGAGACCATCGCAAGGACTTTGGGCGAATGGTTCTTGCTCGCGTGGAAATACTGGCGGACCCGATTTTTCAAAACCTTCGCCTTGCCGACATAGATAACTGTACCGGTCTCGTCGAACATCTTATACACGCCCGGCTTTTCGGGAAGCAGAGCGATCTTGTCCTCCAAAACGGCGTTCATGAGCGGTCTTCTCTGATCGCGCCCGCTTTTAAGAGCATTTCGTACAGCACCGGTGCGGGCAGCCCGATCACGTTGAAATAATTGCCTTCGATCGAATCGACAAAGACCGAGCCGAATCCCTGCGCGCCGTAGGAACCGGCTTTGTCCATCGGCTCTCCGGACATACAGTACGCTTCGATCTCCTCATCGGATGCCTGATCAAAAATGACATCGGTACATTCACAAAAAGTCCGTTTTTTCATGCTGCCGTCCCGGATGAGGATCAGCGTCACACCGGTGAACACCTGATGGGTTTTCCCGTTCAGCATATGCAGCATGGCGGATGCCTTTTCATGGCTCTCCGGCTTGCCGAGGATCTTGCCTTCAAAGCTTACGATCGTATCCGCACCGATCACCACCAGTTCCTC
>CAJOKM010000057.1 GCA_905235205.1 uncultured Clostridia bacterium
GGAAACGTACCAGCGGATCTCCGTTTCGCTCATCGGACGGAACCGCACCTTCGTGGAAACGAACCGCACGTCCTCGTAACCGTCTTTGAGCACGGCAAGTCCGGTATATACCACATGACTGCGTCCCTGCATGCGGGAAAGGGTTGAAACGGCGTCCTCGGGAGAGTTCGGTTTTCCGATGATCTCGCCGTCCAGATCCACAACGGTGTCCGCGCCGATCACGCACGCCGAAGGATGCAGCTTCAGAGCAAACGCCGCTTTCTGATGCGCAAGCTGCATCACGGTTTCGGCGCTCGACAACCCTTTTGGAATGCGCTCGGGTTCGGTGCAGACCTCGGTGCGGAAGGGAAGTCCCATGAACGCCATGATCTCACGTCTGCGCGGCGATTGCGATGCCAGAATCAGTTCCATGTTCCCTCCCAGAGCAGCCCGACGGGGCAGTGATCGCTGCCCGTAACGTCCTTATAGATCAGCGCGTCGACGATGCGCGCCTCGTCGCTGCTGCGCACCAGAAAGTAGTCGATGCGCCAACCGGCGTTATGCTCGCGCGCATGAAAGCGGTAGCTCCACCACGAATACGCCCCCGCAAGATCCGGATACTTCACGCGGAACGTGTCCGAAAACCCGCTCGAAAGCAGGTCGGAAAAGAGCCCGCGCTCCTCGTCCGAGAATCCCGCGCTGCCGCGGTTCGGACCCGGGTTTTTCAGGTCGATCTCCTGATGCGCGACGTTGAGATCGCCGCAGTAGATGACCGGACCGTCCTTGGAAAGCGAAACAAGGTACGCGCGCATCGCATCCTCGAACGCCGTGCGGTATTCGATCCGCTTTAACCCGTCCTGGGCGTTCGGCACATATGCCGTAACGAACGTAAACCCGGGATAGAAGAGCGTGATCGTGCGTCCCTCCGAATCGAACCGGTCGTCGCCGAGTCCGAATACCACGCGGTCCGGTTCGCACTTTGTGAAGACGGCGGTTCCGGAGTACCCCTTTTTCTGCGCGCTGAAATAGTACGTATGATACCCCTCCGGGACATACGTTACCTGCTCCGGCTGGAGCTTTGTCTCCTGCAGCGCCAAAATATCGGGCGATTCCGAAGTCAGGAATTCCCTGAATCCCTTCTCAAGACAGGCTCGAAGCCCGTTCACATTCCAACTGATCAGTTTCATGATTCTATTATATATTGGTTTGCACATATTGACAAGTGATTTTGCAAATGCTATGATTTATGTATCATATGAAACGGAATGAGTAGATTTTGAGTACGATATTGGACGCGGAACGGTATGCGGGACAGCTTCGGAAAACCGTGCTGTTTGAAGGCGTTCCGGAACAGACGGTCAGAGACTGGCTTTTGCACGCGAACGTGACGGTGCAGACATTCGAAACGGGCGCGTTTCTGTTTCGCAGAACCGACACAACGGACCGGCTCGGCGTCATCCTGCGCGGAAGCGCGGACGTGAGCCGATTGAGCGAGGACGGGCTGATGCACATGAGCACGTTAAAGCGCAACGATCTGTTCGGCGCGGCGTCGCTGTTCGGCGGCGACATGTCCTACGTGACCGACATCCGCTGCATCGAACCGGTCCGCGCGCTGATCCTGCCGGAGGAAACGGTGCTTTCGCTGCTGTCGGAAAACCGCACGGTGCTTTTGAACTATCTCCGGTACCTGAACAGCCGCATCCGGTTTCTGAACCGGCGGCTCGACGCGTTTTCGAAAAACACCGTTTCGGCGCGGCTGATGTCATTTCTGACGTCCGAGGCGAACGGCAGACTCTATTCGGTCAAGAGCTATACGAAGCTGTCCGAATCGCTCTGTGTCAGCCGCGCGACCCTGTACCGGGCGCTCGATACGCTTGAATCCGACGGAAAAATCCGCAGGGAGAATAAAACCATTATCATATTGGAGGACTATGAATCATGAAAAAAACCATCGCCGTTCTTTTGACGCTTCTGCTCGCCGTGAGCATGTTCGCCTGCGCAAAACCCGCGCAGGAACCGCAAGAACCCGTTCGCGTCGCCGCGCTCGCCGGTCCGACCGGAATAGGGCTTGCCTATCTGATGCAGGAACAGCAGGACAAGTATACCGTTGAAATTCTCACCGCGCCCGATCAGGTCACCGCTAAGGTGATCAGCGGCGAAGTCGATATCGCCGCCGTTCCGGTCAATCTTGCCGCGGTTCTGAACGCGAAGACCGAGGGGAAGGTCAAGGTCGCCGCGATCAACACGCTCGGCGTTCTGTATCTTTTGGAAAACGGCAATTCGGTCCAGTCGATCGAGGACCTCGCGGGCAGGACGGTGTATTCCGTCGGGCAGGGCAGCACGCCCGAATACATTCTGCAGGTCCTTCTGGACGCGTACGGACTTACCGACTCCGTGACCGTCGAGTTCATTGCGGACAACGCGGAACTGATCACGAAGCTCTCCGACGGCAGCGCGGAGCTTGCGCTGCTGCCGGAACCGCACGTCTCCATCGCAACGGCGCAGAACGAGAACGTGCGCGTGGCGCTTGCGATCAACGACCTGTGGGCGGCGAAGAACGACACGCAGATTGTGCAGGGCGTGTACGTGGTGCGCAGCGAGTTTCTGGACGCGCACAAGGACCTCGTCGATGCGTTCCTGGCGGACGCCGCGGCCTCCGCAAACAAGGTGATCTCCGAAGCGGACGCGCCAGCGGTCGTTGTTTCGCAGGGCATCATCGACAAGGAGCCGATCGCAAAGAAGGCGATCCCGAACTGCAATATCTGTCTGATCACCGGCGAGGAGATGCGCTCGAACGTGTCCGCGATGCTCAAGGTGCTCTTTGACGCCAACCCGAAATCCGTCGGCGGAGCAATGCCGGCAGAGGATTTCTACTATGTCGCGAATCCTTCGTAAGGGACTCAAGCTCTGCGCGCCTGTCGCAGTCTATATTCTGATCTGGCAGCTGCTGTCGATGCTTGTCGGCAGCAGTTTGCTGCTTCCGTCGCCGAAAGAGACCTTGCTCGCGCTGGGTCGGATCCTCGGGTCCGCGCTCGGCTGGCGTTCCGTGGGCGCGACGCTTTTACGGATCCTCGCGGGGTATTCGATCGGATGTGTCACGGGCGTACTGCTTGCCGTTCTGACCGCGCGGTTCAAGGTCTGTGCATGGCTGCTTACGCCGCTTCGCACGCTGATCAAGACCACGCCGATCACGTCGTTTGCGCTGATTCTTCTGATCTCCGTCGTGTCGGGACTCGTTCCGGTCGCGGTGGCGGCGATCGTTGTGGTGCCGATGCTCTGGCGCACGACCGAGGAAGCGATCCTGGGACTCGATGAAACGCTCAAGGAGATGTCGAAGATCTTCCTCTCGCCGTGGAAGCAGCTGCGCTATGTGACGCTGCCGCAGGTGTTCGGGCAGGTCTTTGCAACCGCGTCGACCGCGCTCGGGTTTGCGTGGAAAGCGGTCGTGACCGCGGAGATTCTGGCGCTGCCGCGGTTCGGCATCGGCAACCAGATGTACCTCGATAAGCTGTATCTCGAGTATGCCGATCTGTTTGCGTGGACGCTGATCGTCATCATATGCTCGGTCGTGATTGAAAAGGCGCTTCAACGCGCTGTGAAACGAATGGAGAAAGCGCATGATTGAAGTACGGGATCTCACGGTGCGCTTCGGCGGCAAAACCGTATTTGAACACAGTGCCTTTACGCTGCCGGAGTCCGGCATCGTGCTGCTGCGCGGCGCGTCCGGCATCGGCAAAACAACGCTTTTACGCGTGCTTTCGGGGCTTCTGAAACCGGAAACGGGATCGGTTACCGGTCTACAGGGACGCAAGGTCTCGTTCGCGTTTCAGGAACCGCGGCTTCTTGAATGGATGAGCGCGCTTCAAAACGTCGCGCTCGTGTCCGATCCGAAAACGGCGGAATCGCTTTTAAACCGGCTCGGGCTCGAAGACGAGCTCTCTGAAAAGGCGGGCGTGCTGTCGGGAGGACAGAAGCAGCGGGTCTCGCTTGCGCGCGCGTTCGCGTTTTCAAACGACGTCGTTCTCTTAGACGAGCCGTTTTCCGGTCTGGATGAGGAAAACAAGCGCCGCGCCGCCGAACTGATCCGAACGGCGAAGCTTGCCGTCGTGGTGACGCATGACGCGGATGACGCCGCGCTGTTTCAACCGGAGGCAAATATCATCCTATGACTTGCACTTTTTCCGCATGTGTGGTATGATAACATATCAATAATATGCGGAGGAATGCATATGGGGATTGTTGTCCGTGATAAAAAGTTTCCGTCGTCGACCGGAATCTGCGACGTTCGCTACCGGATCTGGGCGCCGGACGAGCCGCGCGCGTGCGTGCAGCTGATCCACGGCATGGCGGAACACATCGAGCGGTATCACGACTTTGCGATGTTCCTCGCAGAGAACGGAATCCTTGTATTCGGCATGGACCTTCCGGGGCACGGGAAGTCTGTGGGCGCCGATCAGCCGCTTGGATACTTCGGCGACCGGAACGGCTGGGATCATCTCATTGAGGACAACAAGACCCTGCACGACCTGGTCATGAAGGACCATCCTTCGCTTGCCTGCATCCTGTTCGGGCATTCCATGGGCAGCTTCCTTGCGCGCACCTATGCCGGCAGACTCGGCGTCGACTTTGACGCCTTCGTGTTTTCGGGGACCGCCGGCGCCACTTCCGCGCTGCCGATCGCCAAGATGATCGCGCGCTCCGCCATCAAAAAGGGCAGGGGCAACCTTCCGAACGAACAACTGAATACGCTGAGCTTCGGCGCATACAATAAGAAGTTCCGTAATCCCCGCACCGAATACGACTGGCTCTCGCGCGACGACGCGTCCGTCGACCGGTACGTTGCCGATCCGCTGTGCGGGTTCGTGTTCACGTCGTGCGCGTTCTACGATCTGTTCATGGGGCTGAATGAGATCTCCGATCTCAACTGGGCGAAGCGCGTTCCGAACCGTCCCATATTTTTGATGTCCGGGTCCGACGATCCGGTCGGCGGTATGGGAAAGGGCGTCAAACAGGTTGCGCGCTGGCTTGAGAAGAGCGGGCACACCGTTTCACTGAAGCTGTATCCCGGCGGACGGCATGAAATGCTCAACGAGCTCAATAAAAAGGACGTTTACGGCGACGTTCTGCTCTTTATCGAAACGGTTTCGGCAGGCGGTGAGCTGGCATGAGCGTGTTTGTATATCACGAACCGAAAACCGCAGGCGAGTGCGCGGCGACGCTGTTGTGCGCGCAGCTCATACGGGATCCGTCGAGCGTGCTCGGCATCGATTATCACGAGAACCTGCTTCCCGTGTACGAATCGCTGTCCGACAAGACGGAGCGGGGACTTCTGAACTGGAACGAAGCGAAGATCTATCAGCTGTTCGAGTTTTTGCCCGACGGCAGCGGCGAACAGCGGATCGCAAACCTCTTGGGCAAAGCGCTTTTTGCAAAGACCGATATTTCCGAAAAGCAGTACTGCGTTCCGTTCTCTTCGGTGCGTCCCCAGGAAGTGACCGCCGAGCTCTACGAGAACGCGATCCTTTCCGACGGCGGACTGGACGCGGCTCTGATCGCCGTGCGGCGCGACGGATCGCTTTTGATGAACCGCGGCTCCGACTGCGCGACCGTGACGCATATCGAGCGCGACGAGACCGACGGATTTACGACGGTCGGGCTTTCGGCGCTGATGCAGGCGAAGCATCTGATCGTTGTCGGGCTCGGACGCGACTGCGCCGACGCCGTGCGGCTGATGCTCAAAGGCGCCTTGACCGAATCGCCGCTTTCGGCTTTGAAACTGCATCCGAACGCGACGTTCATTTTAGACGAAGCAGCAGCAGAGATGCTGTAAGACAGTACATCAGGAGGAGGAAACAGTATGTCCGGACATTCCAAGTGGGCAAACATCAAAAACAAAAAGGAAAAAACCGACGCGCAAAAGGGCAAGATATTTACGAAGATCGGCCGTGAGATCGCGATCGCGGTCAAAGAGGGCGGCGGCGCGGATCCCGCGAACAACTCGAAGCTTCGTGACGTCATTGCAAAGGCGAAAGCCGCCAACATGCCGAACGACAACATCGCGCGTTCGATCAAGAAAGCAAGCGGCGACGGCAACGCGGTCGATTACGAGGAAGTCGTATACGAGGGCTACGGTCCGGGCAATATCGCCGTGATCGTGAACGTATTGACCGACAACCGCAACCGTATCGCGGCGGAAATGCGGCACATCTTCTCGAAGAGCGGCGGAAACATGGGCGCATCCGGTTCGGTTGCGTGGATGTTCGATAAAAAGGGACTTATCGTCATCGAGCGCACCGCGCTCATGGACGAGGACGAGGTCATGATGCAGGCGCTCGACGCCGGCGCGGAGGACTTTATCGCGCAGGACGACGCGTTTGAGGTCTATACGGCGCCCGCCGATTTCTCGGCAGTACGCGAAGCGCTCGAATCGCTCGGCTACAGCTTCCTGTCCGCGGAGATCAGCCAGATCCCGAAGGATACGCGCACCATCGAAGACGCCGAGACGATCGAAAAGATCGAGCGGTTTTTGGAGCGCATGGATGAGAACGACGACGTTCAGGAAGTGTTCCACAACGGTTCCTGGGAAGAAAAAGAATAATTCGCCCTCATCCGACACTACTTTTATTAGATCAGCAAAGGAGGTTCTATCATGGCAATCACCGTAACAAACGATCTCGGTACCGTTTCCGTCTCGGAGGACCTGATCGCGACTCTTGCCGGCTACGCTGCGGTAGAAAACTACGGAATCGTCGGAATGTGCGCGCGCAGCGCTGGCGATGCGATCGTCGAGCTGTTCGGCCGTGAGAATCTGCAGAAGGGCGTATGGATCGAAAAGGTCGGGGAAGGTCAGGTCGACGTTTCGCTGCACGTCGCATTGCAGTACGGCGTATCGCTTCCCGCTGTTTCACAGAACACAAAGCAGAATGTACGTTACCGGATTGAAGAGCTCACCGGAGTTTCGGTTCGCAACGTGAATATCTTTGTGGAGAGTATTCGCGTTCAGTAAGCGAATTTCGGAGGTTTGAGCATTGAACAATCAACGAATCAACGGCGCGCTTTTGCGTGATCTGTTCTTAGGCGGCGCCGCAAACTTGGAAAAACATAAATCCTACATCGACTCTTTGAACGTATTTCCCGTTCCGGACGGCGATACCGGAACCAACATGTTCATGACCATGCAGGGGGCGGTCAAGGACCTTCGCGTAATGGCGGACACGGTCACGGTCGGCGAAGTCATGGACGCGGTTTCCCTCGGCGCGCTGAAAAACGCGCGAGGGAACTCGGGCGTTATTCTTTCGCAGCTGTTCCGCGGATATCAGAAGGTCTTTAAAGGTCAGGCGGAGATCACCGTCTCGCAGCTTGCCGACGCGATGGAAGCGGGCACGAACGCCGCGTACAAAGCGGTCATGCGCCCGAAGGAAGGCACGATTCTCACCGTGTCGCGCGTGATCTCGCAGACGCTTGCGCAGAGCGTGCAGCGCGATCCGTCCGTGTCGCTCGACGCGTTCCTTGACGAGTTGTTAACCGTCGGACAGGAAGCGCTCGACGATACGCCGAACCTTCTGCCCGTGCTGAAAGAAGCGGGCGTTGTGGACAGCGGCGGCTACGGACTGATGACCGTGTATCGCGGGTTCAAAGCGGTCCTGGACGGCGAGGACTTCTCTTTTGCCGTTGAGGAGGAACAGCCAAAACCCGAAGAGCCCGAACAGGGGCAGGGCGCGAACCTCGATCATTTCTCGACGGAAGAGATCGAGTTCGGCTACTGCACGGAGTTCTTTATCGTGCGGCTGAACGAAGGCTTCAACGACGCGGATCTCGAACGGCTGCGCGAGCATCTCGTGCGCGTCGGCGATTCGGTCATCGTCGCAGCCGGGGACGGATTTGTCAAGGTGCATGTGCACTCGAACTGCCCGGGCAAGATCCTCCAGTTTGCCATGCGTTTCGGCGAGCTGGATAAGCTCAAGATCGAAAACATGCGCGAGCAGAACCGGCAGCTCATCGAAACCAAAAAGCGCAACGAAAAGGAATACGGCATCATCGCCGTCAGCGCGGGAGACGGGATCGACGAGATCTTCAAGAACTTCTCGGTGGACCGCATCATCTCCGGCGGACAGACGATGAATCCGAGCATCGACACGATCGTCAACGCGATCGGCGCGTGCAATGCTAGAAACGTCTTTGTCCTGCCGAACAACTCCAATATCATCCTTGCAGCCCAGCAGGCTGTCGAGCTTTGCAGCTGCAACGTGATCGTGCTTCCGACCAAGACGATCCCGCAGGGCATTGCGGCGGCGATGGCGTTCAATCCGGATCTGACGCTCGAGGAAAACAAATCGAACATGAGCGACGCGCTTTCGGAGATCATCTCCGGCTCCGTCACATACGCGATCCGCGAAACGAGTTATAACGGCAACGCGATCAAGGAAGGCGACATCATCGGCATCCTTGACAGCGAGATCGCCGCGGTCGCGCCGTCGGTCGACGAGGCGGTGGAGGCGCTGGTCCAAAAGATGATAGAGAAGTGCGAAATCGACGATCCGATCGTGAACCTGTACTACGGCGACAACGTCGAAGAGGAGCAGGCGAACGCGCTTGCCGAACGGCTTCAGGAGCAGTTCGAGGACGCCGAGTTCATCGTTGCGCGAGGCGGGCAGCCGCTTTACTACTACTACCTGTCGGTCGAATGACCGCATAAGCCGCCGTACAGCGGCTTTTTTTATGGAACTTTCCGATTTAAAAGGCATCGGACCGAAACGGCTCGAACTGCTGCACGAATTGAACATCCGTACCTTAGACGAGCTTGTGCGGTTCTTTCCGCGCGAGTATCTTGACTACACGCAGATCGATCCGATCGCGTCGCTGTGCGACGGACAGCGCGCGTCGATCCGCGTGACGGTTCTGTCCGCGCCGACGATCTATTATCACGGCGGCAGGTACATTGTTTCGGCGCGCGTCGGGGACGGTTCGCAGAAAGCGACGCTCAGGTGGATGAACCAGCCGTACCGCATGCAGCAGATCAAGGAAGGCGACGTTTTGTACGCGAGCGGCGTCGTGAACAAAAAACGCGGCACGGTGCTGTATAATCCGCAGATCGGCAAATCGGAACAGGGGATCGTACCGGTGTATCCGTCGGTCAAGGGTCTCACGCAAAGCGTGATCCGCGACGCGATACAGGAAGCGCTTACGTTCGTTCCGCTTTCGGAATGGCTGCCCGAAGCATGGCTCGACCGGTACGGGCTTATCGGATACGCGGATGCGATGCACGAGCTGCACCGTCCGGTCTCGACCGAACGGCTTAAGCAGGCGAAGCGGCGGATCTCGTTTGAAGAGACGTTCTGTTATTTCACCGCGATCCGGTCCGCAAAAGCCGATCGCGGCCGTCAAAACGGGTTTTCGTTCCGAACCGAAGGCGTCAAGGAAGAACTGCTTTGTAAACTTCCGTTCCGACCGACCGACGCGCAGCTTCGCGTGATGGACGAGATCGCGCGCGATATGCAAAGCCTCGCGCCGATGAACCGGCTCGTTCAGGGCGACGTCGGCTCGGGCAAAACGCTCGTCGCGCAGTTTGCGCTGTCCGTCGCCGTCAAAAACGGCAGGCAGGGCGTGCTTTTGGCGCCGACCGAACTGCTTGCGGAACAGCATTTTAAGACGCTCTCAACCGCGTTTTCTAACGCAGTATTATATACCGGCGGCATGAAGGAACGTGAAAAGCGCGAAGCGCGCGAGCGGATCGCAAGCGGGGACGCGTCGCTGATCGTGGGAACGCACGCGCTGTTTTCCGACGCGGTCGCGTTTTCTGACCTCGGACTGGTCGTAACCGACGAGCAGCACCGCTTCGGCGTAGTACAGCGCGCCCG
>CAJOKM010000058.1 GCA_905235205.1 uncultured Clostridia bacterium
GGATCAATGCGCACGATTGCGCGAAGCTTGGCGCTCGTCGCGCGCGAATTCTCCCGCTGCTCCGTCTCCGACGCGACGATCGGATGCCGCGTCAACACCGTTGCGGTCGGTTTTTTGCCGCAGATGCACACAGGCGCCGATTTCGGACAGGTGCACGGATTCTCAAACGCGCGGAACGCGTTCTTTACGATCCGGTCCTCGAGCGAATGGAACGTCAGAACGACCAGCCGCCCGTCCGGGTTCAATAGATCGTGCGCACTTCGGATTGCGTCCGCAAGTCCGTCCAGCTCGCCGTTCACCGCGATGCGGATCGCCTGAAAACACCGCCGCGCCGGATGCTGCGGTTCGTTGCGGAACTTTGCCGGGATCGCGCTCTTGATCAGCGCCGCAAGCTCCGTCGTGGTCTCGATCGGATGCGTTTCACGCTCCTCAGCGATGCGCCGCGCGATCCTTTGGGAAAACTTCTCCTCGCCGTACTCGAAAAAGATGCGCTTAAGTTTCTCTTCGCTCCACGTGTTGACGACGTCGCGCGCGGTAAGCGGAGCGCTTTGGTCCATGCGCATGTCGAGCGGCGCTTCCGCCTTGTACGAAAAGCCGCGTTCCGCCGCGTCCAGCTGATGCGACGATACGCCGAGGTCTAAAAGGATGCCGTCCACCCGTTCCACGCCCTTTGTGTTCAGCAGCGCTTTCATGTCAAAGAAATTGCCCTTGATCGCCGTAAACCGCTCGCCGAAGCGCGAAAGCCGCGCGCCCGCCGCCTTCAACGCGTCGTCGTCGCGGTCGATCCCGTAGAGCCGTCCATCCTCCGGCAGTGCAGAAAGCACCGCCTGTGCATGCCCGCCGCCGCCGAGCGTTCCGTCCACGAAGATCCCGCCCCGCGCCGGTTCCAAAAGACGCAGAACGTCTTCGACCATGATCGGAACGTGGTGAAAAACGGTCTCCATCGGACTCCTTTCCGCCTGACGGCATACTTCCTTCTACATATATATACATGGTTGATTATACACCAATCGCTCCCTCTTGTCACCACCGAATTGCAACCGGAAAGCAAATTTTCTATGAAATATGAATAAACCGTAAATCTGGCATGAAAATCCATCGCTCGCACAAGATATTGTGGTATAATAATCAGAACCAGTTTATGGAGGCGTTGCATGGAAGAGTATTCCGTCAAAAATATTACGGTCATGGAGGGACTCGACGCGGTCCGTATGCGCCCGGGCATGTATATCGGCTCGACCGGACTGCCGGGTCTGCATCACCTGTTATGGGAAATCGTCGACAACTCGATCGACGAGGCGGCGAACGGCTACGCAAGCGAGATCACCGTCACCTTAAACCGCGACCGCTCCGTCACCGTCACCGACAACGGACGCGGCATTCCGGTCGGCATTCATGAAAAGCTCGGCGTATCCGGCGTCGAGGTCGTCTTTACGCAGCTGCACGCCGGCGGCAAGTTCGGCAACGCCGCGTATTCGTACTCGGGCGGTCTGCACGGCGTCGGCGCGTCGGTCGTGAACGCGCTCTCGCGCTGGGTGCAGGTCGAGGTGTATCACGAAAACCGCGCCTACCGCATTGAGTTCGAGAGCGTCGAAAACGCGGAAGGCAAGATCGTTTCGGGAAAGCCCAAGTACCCGCTCACCGAGATCGGCCGCACGCGCAAGCAGGGCACGGTCGTGACGTTTTTGCCCGACGACCGCGTGTTTGAAACGATCGACATGCAGTATTCGGTCGTGATGAAGCGCCTCCGCGAGCTCGCGTACTTAAACCGCGGCGTCAAGCTCGTTTTGGACGACAACCGCGAAAAGCAGAAGCACGCCGAGTTCAGGTATGACGGCGGGCTAAGTGATTTCGTGCGCTACATCCAGGAGGACAAAAACGCTTTATACGATCCGCCGATCCACATTCAGGGCGAATCGAACGGCATCCGCGTGGAAGCCGCGATCCTGCACAACGATGAGTACGCCGAAACGATCGCGTCGTACGTCAACAACATCCCAACCACCGAGGGCGGCACGCACGAGACCGGCTTCAAGGCGGCGATCACGAAGATCTTCAATGATTACTGCCGAAAGACCGGGGTCCTGAAGGACAAGGATCCGTCGCTCGCGGGCGAGGACTTCCGCGAGGGCATGACGGCGGTGCTGTCGCTGAAAATGCACAGCGTACAGTTCGAGGGGCAGACCAAGACGAAGCTCGGCAATACCGAAGCGCGTCCCGCGGTCGAGGCGGTCTTAAACCAGACGCTGGTGCCGTGGCTTGAGAACCTCAAAAACGCGAATACCGCGAACCTGATCGCGGAAAAGGCGGTGAAAGCCGCAAAAGCGAGAAGCGCAGCGCGCAAGGCGAAGGAGAACGCGCGCGAAAAGAGCAAGCTCGAGAACGCGCCGCTCGTCGGAAAGCTCAGTAGCTGCACGGGACGCGACTATTCGCTAAACGAGCTGTTCATCGTGGAGGGCGACTCCGCGGGCGGCAGCGCGAAGCAGGGCAGAGACCGGCGGTTTCAGGCGATCCTGCCGCTGCGCGGGAAACCCTTAAACGTCGAAAAAAAGCGGCTTGAGCAGGTCCTCCAAAACGACGAGTTCCGCTCGATCATCACGGCGCTCGGCACGGGCATCGGAGACGATTTCGATATCTCCTCGCTCAAGTACAACAAGATCATTATTTTAGCCGACGCGGACCAGGACGGCGCGCACATCCGCGCGATCCTTCTGACGTTCTTCTACCGCTACATGCGTCCGCTGATCACAGAGGGGCATGTGTACATCGGCATGGCGCCGCTCTATCGCGTGCAAAAACCGAATCAGCCGCCAATCTACTGCTATGACGACGCGGCGCTGAAAAGCGCGATGCGCGGCATTTCCGGCAAGAACTACACGCTGCAGCGCTACAAGGGGCTCGGCGAAATGAATCCCGAACAGCTCTGGGAAACGACGATGAACCCGCAGGGCAGACGCCTTACGCGCGTCAGCATTGCGGACGCGGCGGAGGTCGAACATCTGGTCACCGTGCTGATGGGCGACAAGGTGCAGTCGCGCAAGGAGTACATCTTCGAGTACGCCGATTTCAACCGTTCGAACGCGGTGTTTGAAAAGATCAAGGAGTAAACGATGGCAAAAACAACCAATCCGACGCCGCCGGCGGAAACCATCCTGTTAAAGAGCATGGACGAGGTCATGCACGAGTCCATGATGCCCTACGCGGAGCACGTCATCTTAGAGCGCGCGCTGCCGCGCGTCGAGGACGGCTTAAAGCCCGTGCAGCGGCGTATCCTGTATACGATGATGGAGCTGGGGCTCTCTCCCGACAAACCGCACCGCAAGAGCGCGCGTATCGTCGGCGACTGCCTCGGAAAATACCATCCGCACGGCGATTCGTCGGTCTACGACGCGATGGTGCGCATGGCGCAGCCGTTCAATATGGGCGTAACGCTCGTCGACGGACACGGCAACTTCGGTTCGGTCGACGGCGATTCCGCCGCGGCGATGCGCTACACCGAAGCGCGCATGACCGACCCCGCCATGCTGCTTTTAAAAGACATCGACAAGGACACCGTCGACTTCACCTGGAACTTCGACGACACCCTGAAGGAACCGGAGCTGCTGCCGGGACGGTTTCCGAATCTTCTGATCAACGGCGCGAACGGCATTGCCGTCGGGCTTGCCACGAGCATCCCGCCGCACAATCCGGTCGAAGCGATCGACGCGGTCGTCGCCGTGCTTGACAACCCGCGCGTCAAGATCGCGGAATTATTGAAGATCATGCCCGCGCCCGATTTTCCGACCGGCGGGTTTTTGCTGAACTCGCCCGAGATCGCGCAAAGCTACGAAACCGGCCGCGGCAAGCTCACCATGCGCGCGCGCACGCACTTTGAAGAGGTCCGAAACGGCAAGACGCGCATCGTCATCGACGAGTTCCCGTATCAGGTCAACAAGGCGGCGTGCCTCTCAAAGATTTTAGAGATCACGCAGGAGAAGAAGGCGCTGTTTGCCGCCGTGTCCGATATCCGCGACGAAAGCGATCGCATGGGCACGCGCGCGGTCATCGAGATCAAGAAGGACGGCGATCCCGAACGCATCCTCGCGCTTTTGTTCAAGTATTCCGATCTGCAGTGCACGTTCGGCGCGAACTACGTCGCCATCGCCGACGGCAAGCCGCAGCAGCTGAACCTCAAGCAGATCATCGAATACTACGTGCGCCATCAGCGCACGGTCGTCACGCGCCGCACAAAGACCGAGCTGGAGATCGCAAAAAAGCGCTGTCATATCCTGGAAGGTCTGATGGTCGCGGTCAACAACCTCGACCGCGTGATCAAGCTGATCCGCGCGAGCAAGTCGCCCAAGGAAGCGCGCGAGGGACTGATGAAGACGTTCAGCCTCACCGAGGTCCAGGCGCAGGCGATCCTCGATCTCCGATTGCAGAAGCTCACCAACCTCGAGCTTCTCGCGATCGAAAAGGAATACCGCGAGGTCAAAAAACGGATCGCCGAGCTTGAAGCGATCCTCGCGTCCGACCAAAAGCTCGTGCATCTGATCAAAAAAGAGCTTTTAGAGGTGCGCAAGCTGTTCGACGGCAGGCGCAAGACGCAGATCATTTCCGTCGACGCCGAGATCGAAGCGCCGGCTGCCGAGCCGGAAACGGTCGAGGAGATGATCGTCGCGGTCTGCGCGGACCTCAAGATCCGCAAATGTCTGAAGCGTCAGTTCAATCTCAGCCAGATCCGCGCCGACAAACCGGAGCGCATCTTAGAGGTCAACAGCAACGAAAGCATCCGCCTGTTCACCAACCGCGGCGCGATGCTCAACCTCAAGGTCTCCGACATCCCCGAAACGCGCCCGAGCGCGCGCGCGGCGAACCTCGTCAGCATCGTCGAGCTCGAAAAGGGCGAAACGATCGTGGGCGCGTTCCCGGACGCCGACGAAGGCAGCTATCTGTTCTGCACCGCGGGCGGCATGGTGAAACGCAGTAAGGCCGCGGATTACCGTGTGCGCGGCAAGCGCACCGCCGCGCTGAACCTCAAGGACAAGGACGTTCTGATCGGCGTGTATCCGATGCCGAACATGGACATCCTGCTGGTCACCGAACACGGCATGTGCATTCGGTTCGGGTCCGACTCCGTGCCCGAAACGGGGCGCGCCGCAGCGGGCGTCATCGGCATCAAGCTCGAACCGAAGGACCGCGTCATGGCGTGCATGCCGGTCGGCGACGAGGGTGAGCTGATCATACTCACCGACCGCGGATTCGGCAAGCGCAGTTTCCTGTTCGATTACGAACAGCAGGGCCGTAACGGCAAGGGCGTGAAAACCTTCGATTTCCGCAAGAACGGCAGCAACGGCACGCGCATCGCCTTCGCCGGCACCGTGCGCGATCCGTTCACCCTGATCGTCGAACAGCGCCACGGCACCAAAACCCCGATCAACACCGAGCAGATCCACATCGAACCTAAGGCAAGCAAGGGCGAAATGCTTTTGGCGGTCGTATTGGACGACGACGTGGTGTCCGCGTATCGCGGCGACGAATAACTGCATGCATCCTCAAAACGGCGGATTTTCCGCCGTTTTTTTTGCGCAAATTCCAAAAACGGTTGACAAACCGTATTAAGTGTTTTAATAATATTAGTACAGTTGATACAGAAAGGAGAAAGCGATGTTCACCATTGACAAACTGTCGCGCGTGCCGATCTACGAGCAGCTGATTTCGCAGTTCGAGTACGGGATCCTAAGCGGCGAGATCGCGCCGGACGGAAAGCTGCCGTCGGTGCGGGAGCTGTCGCAGCAGCTGTGCATCAATCCGAACACGCTGCAGCGCGCCTATGCCGAGATCGAGCGGCGCGGGCTCTGCCATTCCGTGCCCGGAAGCGGCCGCTATCTTGCAAAGGACGCGCTTATGAGCATTCGCGCCGGCGCGGACCGCGAGCTGCAAAAGCTGTCCGCGCTCGCCGAAGCGCTGAAACTCCGCGGCGTTCCGCAGGAAACGGTTCTCGCCGCCGTACGCGCAGTCTATGCATCTCAGAAAGGAAAGGAGTCAGAACGATGATCACGGCATCCAATATCACAAAGCGGTTCGACGATACGATCGCTCTCAAGAATCTGAACTGCACGATCCCGGAGGGCTGCGTTTACGGACTGGTCGGCTCGAACGGCTCGGGCAAGTCGACCCTTCTGCGGCTGATCTCCGGCATCTACCGCCCCGAGGAGGGCTCGATCACGATCGACGGCAAACCCGTTTTCGACGATCCCGACGTCAAAAACCGGATCGTCTTTGTGCCCGACGAGCTGTACTTTCTGCCGCACGCCGATCTTAAGCGCATGGAGCAGCTTTACGCCGCCGTCTACGAGCGTTTTTCGCATGAGCGGTTCGAAACCCTCTTAAAGGAGTTTTCGCTGAACCCGGACAAGAACCTGAACACGTTTTCGAAGGGCATGCGCCGTCAGGCGGCGACGATCCTTGCGCTCTCGTGCCGGGCGGATTGCATTCTCTTTGACGAAACCTTCGACGGGCTCGATCCCGTCATGCGCAATCTGGTGAAGAACCTGCTGTACCGCGAGGTCATGGAGCGCGGGGCGACGGCTGTCATCACCAGCCACAGCCTGCGCGAGCTCGAGGACACCTGCGATCAGCTCGCGCTCTTGCACAAGGGCGGCATCATCTTTGAAAGCGACGTCGGGCACCTCAAGACCTCGCTTTTCAAGGTGCAGATCGCGTTTTCCGACGAATACGGCAGGGAACGCTTCGAAGGCGTCGACATGCTTTCCTATTCGAAGCACGGCAGCGTCGCGTCGATGATCGTGCGCGGCGACCGCGAAGAGACCGAGTCGAAGCTCAAGGCCATGAACCCCGTGCTTTTCGAGGTGCTTCCGCTCTCGCTCGAGGAGGTCTTCGTCTATGAAATGGGACAGCGCGGATATGAATTCTCCGAAGTGCTGAAACAGGAGGTGGAGTGACATGAAACATCCGTTGATCCATCGCGGATTCTTCCGTGAAAGCTTCCGGCAGCTTCGCGCAAAGGGATTGATCGCAACGCTGCTGCTGATGAGTCTGAACCTGATCCTCTTTCTCACGTTTCTCACGCGCGACCCCGTAAACAGCTCGGTCTCGCACTATGACGCGCGGCTGATGGCGCTGCCGATGCTGCTGATCCTCTACGTCATGGGCCCGATCCTGGTATTCGGCGCGTACCGCTGGCTGAACCGCCGCGTGCAGAGCGACTTCTATCACGCGATCCCGCTGACCCGGACGCAGCTTTTCGCAACGACCTCCGCGGCGATCTTCGCCTGGCTTCTGATCGCGCTCGGCGCGTTTGCCGCCGTGCACGCGATCCTTTTCGCGGTCTTCGGACTGCCGTTCAATTACCTGCTGTATCTGTGCGTGTTTTTGAACATGCTGATTGCGGCGATCGAGATCGTCGCGGCGTTTTCGATCGGCTCGGCGCTCTCGGGCAGACGCTTTCCGGCGTTCTTCCAATCCGTCGCGATCCTGTTCCTGCCGCGCCTGCTTCTCTCGGCGTTCTGGATCCTCACGGAGGTCGACAGCGGCTTTACCCTGCCGTTTTCGCAGCTTGCGTTTTTCCTCAATCCCGAGTTCAACATCGCCGCGACGCCGTTCCATTCGCTGATCTACGGCATCAACTACGCGAACGTCCCCGCCATGCTCTATTCGTTCGCGTACAGCGTCCTGCTTCTGGCGCTCGGCGGCGTCGCGTTCAAAAAGCGCAGGTCCGAAACGGCGGAGCTCCCGTACGCGAGCAGAGTCCTGCAAACGGCGACGCGCGTCATGTTCGGTCTGCCGTCGCTTGCGGCGATCGTCGTGATTCTGAACCTCCGGTTCCGCTACGGCAGCGAGCAAACGGACTTTTTGACGACGTCCTCCTTGCTCCCGCTGATCGCGACGTCCGTGATCTTCTCGTTCATCTTCTACTGCCTGTACGAGCTGATCTCGTCGCGCAAGATGAAAAAGGTGGTCAAAGCCATGCCCGCGTTCGGGTTCTGCATCGCGCTCGCCCTGCTCTTCATCTTCGTACCCGGATGGATCGGAAAGCTGCGCAAACCGCAGCCGGTCACAGCCGAAACCGTTCGGTCCTACCGGTTTTCCAACGAATCCACGCTGATTGTGCCGAACCGCATCGCAAGCGAGGAAACGTATCCGGACTACGTGCTGCATCACCATACGTTCCGCGAGGAGAGCGCAAAAACGCTGATCGAGGCGATGCAGAAAGCAAACATCGCATACGCCGAAGAGGATTCCGACTGGCTTGACTTCCTGTCCGATCGTGTGATCGTCAAAGACGGCGGGCTGTTCCAAAAGACCGTTGACCTGCCGGACAGAACGACAGCCGCGAATCAGCTGATGAAGACCTGCATGGACGATCCCGCGTTTACGGAAAAGCTGTTCGCCTATCCGAAGGGACGGATCACCTATGTTGTGACCGGACTGACGCAGCAGGAGGCGCAGGAGGTCGGGCGGCTGTTCCGCGAGGACTACGGGAAATTGACCGAAGAACAGCGGCGCTCGCTGATCACATCTTACAATTCGGTCTTCGACATTGATCGCAAGACCGGTCCGGTCGGGCTTTCGATCATGCTTCTCGGTTCATACGGAACGGAGAACTACACGATGTACTGCCGCGTCAACGAGCTGACGCCGAACGCCGCAAAAGCAATGCTCGGCTACCTGAACGCGCGCAACGAGGCAGCCGTCCGCGAACGTCTGAAAGAGCTCGTCGCGTGGATGGAGCAGCCGGACAGATCCGTAAGCGCCGGAATATTCTCGATCGGAACTTACAGTCTGGACAGATGGGCGCTTTGGAACGAAAATGAGAAAGGATCGCCCAAGAGCGCACATCCGGAGGCGTACCGGATCCTAAAAGCGCTGTCGGAAGCGCCGCTGACCACGGACCCCGCGCATTGCGCAACGGTCTCTGTGAGAAGCTATGAAACAGGCGTCTTCTCCGTTTCGATAAACACCGTCGGCGTCGTCGGTTTCGAGATCGACGAGAATCTCAAAAATCTGATCCTGCAATGGATCGGCGATGTAAACGATTCGTACGATCCTTCCGATTTCGGCAGTATCTGAGCGTTGAACGGAGTTCCCAAAACTGTGCGGGAGCTCCGTTTTTTCCGGAGGGTTTCGCAATGATAAACAAAAAAGACCGCGTCTTTACGATCGTCTTATTATCCGTGTACGGGCTCATTCTTCTCTGGATCGTGCTGTTCAAGGCGTCGTCCTTTGCGGATCTGAACTATCTTCCCTGCGAACGCAGTCTGAACCTGATCCCGTTCCATTACGATACCGAGGTCTCGGCGCATTGGAACGAGGTGCTTCTGAACGTCGCGGTGTTCGTTCCGCTCGGACTGTATCTCGGCATGCTGGGCGTGCGCGCGTGGAAGACGATCCTCATCGGCTTTGCGGTCAGTCTTTTTTTGGAAACGGCGCAGTACATTTTTGCGATCGGCGCGGCGGACATGACCGATCTTTTCACGAACACCGCCGGCACGACGCTCGGCGCATGTATCTATCTCCTTTTGCGCCGCGTCTTCAAACGAACGGACCGGCTGCACCGGGTTTTGAACATTCTTCTCTGTGCCGGAACGGTTTTGTTCCTCGGCCTTGCCGTTTTTCTGATCGCCGTCAATTCATAGCGGTTTGCTCCGCGTTCCGATCCTCCGAAAACCGGAGGATCTTTTTTTCGCGCGTATGGAGCGGACGATTTCCGGCACAAACTAACGCCGTGCGGGCATAGGATACAGAAAAGGAGCGTGGCATGACCGTTTACCGGATCCTGACATTTGAATACGACCTTCCGCTTGTGAAGATCTTAAACCGGCGCATGAGCGAGCTCGACTGCGCCTACTCGCTCAATGCGATTCCGGACGGCGCGGCGCTGAAAATCCGCGGCGAAGCGCCCGAAGAAGAAGCCGCCGAAGCGCTTTCGAAAATACTCGGGCGCGATCTAAGATACTTTGCGCTTGCGGAGCTTATCGACGGGCTGCCTTTGACGCTTTCCGAAAAGCAGGCGGTTTTAACCGAAGCGCTCGAAACGGCGTCGCACCGCGAGGAGCGCGCGGTTTTGAAAAGCAAGCTCGCCGCGTATCTTCGCGCGCACGACACGCTGTGTCTCGAGGGGTTTCTGCGCTTTCGGATGCAGGAGTTTCTGATGCTGTGGGAGGTCGCCGCGGAACAGGCGGCGGCGAACGTTCTGATGCGCAAGGAATACGGCGATCTGATGGAAACGCTCCGCCGCTTTGTCGACGGACGCAGTTCGCGCGTCGCCGCGCTGTCGGTGTGCATCCACGCCGACGGCACGATCACCTTAACCGACGACGCCGACGTGCGCATCGAATACGTCGACTGCGCGCCCGACGGGATTTTACAGCTTTTAGTCAACATGGCGCCGGGGCAGCT
>CAJOKM010000059.1 GCA_905235205.1 uncultured Clostridia bacterium
GTCCGTGATTGTCGGATTACTCTCACTGTTGTTCTGAAGAAAACGGGGACTTTTCCCCGTTTTCTTTTACGACAGTGCTTTCAGTCGCTCGATCTCGCGTCGCACATAGTCGACCGTTTCGCCGCTTGCGGTGTCCCACTGTTCCTTTAAAATCACGATCTCGCGCTCCAGCGCTTCGATCCCGCGCTTCGGATCGCCCATGCGCTCAGAGACCTGCGCAATGGATTCGAGCGCGTCCACCATCTTCGGCGGCTTCTGAATCTCGAGCGCCTTTTCATACAGTTCAATCGCTTTTCCGAACTCGCCCATGCGCGCATACACATCGCCCATCGAAAGCCATGTCATCCACTCGTCCGGATACGTTTCGCACATGCCGTTCCAGATTTTCATTGCCTGTTCGCGATTGCCGGCGAACCATTCGATATTGCCCTCGTAGAGCGGATTGCGGAAACTCGTTTCATATTTCCCCATTTCCTTCAGGTACTGCCGCGCCTCGTCGAATCGCTGATCGTCGATCAGGCAGCCGATCAGCCATAGATATGCGCGGGACGCGTCCGGATACGCCGCAATATGCGTTTTCCAGAACTCGATCTCCCGATGGTGCGACCAGCAATACCAGTCGGACGCGCGTCCGCCCATCGCGCTGCTCAGCTCTTCAAAGCCGGGTCTGCCGTAAGGATCGCGGCGAATCGCTTCCTTTGCCGCAAGCTCCGCGCGCGCCTTGCACTGTTTGGCAAGGTGGTTCTCCAGATCCGCAAGCAGCGCATACGGCTTCGGATTGTCCGGCTCACGCATACCCTTTTCCAGCAGAAAGCGGCGCTCGTTTTCCACGACTGCGGGATCGAACACGCGTTCATCCCAGAGCATGTTCTGGATCCGTTCCATGCGCGTATCGTCCGAAAGCGCAAACAGCGCGTCGATGGTCACGCCGAAATACGCCGAGATCTCCGGCAGCAGCGAGATGTCCGGCAGGGTCTCTCCGCGCTCCCATCGGCTGATCGCCTGTCCCGTTACGCCGAGTTTTTCCGCTACGGTATCCTGCGTCAGTCCGCGTGCGATACGAAGTTCCTTGAATTGTTTTCCGAATTCCATGATTCGATCCTCCTGTTATTTACTGTTCACAGCATAGCAGATCCGATCGTCCGCCGACAGCGCGCCGTTCGCAAATCCATCCAACCCGCGGTTGGATCAGCCGCCGATCATGACGCCGACGTTCCCGTTGAGAAGCAGGCGCAGTACGCCGACAAGCACCAGATGCGCCGGATAGTAGATGTAAAAGAACCATTTCATCCCGTTCCATCTGCCGCGCTGACCGTTATAAAGCCAAAGCAGCGGAATCGAAAGCGCCGTGCACAGCTGCAGAATCCCGTAAGCCTTATCGATAAAGAGGAAATACACCAGCGCATACGACGCTGTCCAGACCATCATCCATGCCGTTCGCCGCGCAAAGGACCGCCGTTCCGACCACAGGAACAGGATCGCCACGACCGCAACGCAGGACCAGTCCGCAGGGAAACTGATAATCAGGATCGGAACAAGCAGCAGGAGTTTCTGCCACCCGTTCAATCCGGAATCAAACAGGCGGATCGTCATTAATCCCCAGAACAGCGCCCAGATAACGCTCGTCTGATTGAATACGCTTGAGAAGGAGATCCCGAACGCAAAGCAGTACGGAACATGCGAAACGACCGCAAAGAGTAGCAGCCGCAACGCATACTTTTTGAAATCATGCGTATGCGTATATCCCTCGGCAATAAAGAACCACATGATCGGCGCCGTGATCCGTCCGATCGCATGCAGGGCGAGCAGCCACCACATCTTCTGATACCCCGGATACGCGACCCAAAGCACATGATCCAGCGTCATCGCCGCAATGGCGATCAGCTTTAGGATGTTTGCCGACAGTCCCGTTCTGTTCGTTCGCTCCATACGTCACCCTCCGTTTGTACCGCCAGTGTAGCACAGCGCGGCCGGATTGTCCAGAATCGAAACCGTTACGGCACCGTTACATCTTATTCGCGTTTCTGTGACAATTTGTCCGCATTTATGCGGTAAAATATGGATATCATTTCACGCAAGAGGCTGCTATATGACGTATCTGTATGACGCTCTGACTGTTTTACCGCTGATCGCGCTTGCCGCCGCGCTGCTGTACCTGCCTGCGGCAATCGTACTGCACGCGCGAAAAAAGCCTTACCCGTTTCTGCGCCATCTTGCAAACTACGTGCTGATCGGCTACTTTCTCGCGCTGGTGTATGTGACGTTCTTCTGGGCGCCGCGCTCGGCGGCAATGCCGCTTTCGGCACGCCTGCATCTCGTTCCCGGCGATTCGTTTCTCTACGCTTTGCAGTACGACGGAGGGCTTTGGTCAAGCCAGATCATGTGGAACGTCTGTCTGTTTATGCCGCTCGGCGGACTCTTGCCCTGCGTCTTTTCGCCGCTGCGCAAAGGCGCGTGGAAGACGGTCCTGATCTGCCTGCTGCTGTCGCTCTGTATCGAGACCGCGCAGTTCTTTATCGGACGCGTCGCAGACATGGACGATCTGATCTGCAATACGCTCGGCGGTGTTTTCGGGCGCGCGCTGTACACGGTTTGCGCGTGGGGTTTCCGTAAAGTGCGCTTTACCGGATCGATCTTCGAGGACAACGCAAGGACCGCCGGACACATCGGCGCAATTGCCGCAATGGTTCTGATCCTGCTCGTGCCGAGCGTGCTCGATCTCATCAACGCCGCGCTGCCGGGAGGACTGTTCCCGGTCGGATAACGAATAGACCGGTGAGAATGGCGTCGGAAACCGCGTTCTTCGTCCGGAGCTATACTAACGTATGCGAACGGGCGAAAACGCGGTTAATTTGCGGCGAAATGATGCAAAGAAAGGGCATAAAGCCCTTTCTTCATACAAGGTTATTTGTTTTTCTCTCGCCGCAAATGATCCGGCGTCGTTAACGTCGGTCTATCGAATCGGCTCGAAGTCCTGCGCACCGTGCTTGCACAGCGGGCAGATGAAGTCCTCGGGCAGTTCGTCGCCTTCATAGACGTATCCGCAGATCTTGCACACCCATCCCTTCTTGCCCTCGGTTTGGGGTTTCGGCTTGACGTTGTTCTGATAGTAGGTATAGGTCATCGTCTCGATGCGGTTGATCACGCGCGCTTCGGTGACGGAGCAGATGAACATGCCGTGCGTGCCGAGATCCAGATAGTCCTCGACCTTCAGCGACATAAACGAATTGATGTAGTGCGGCAGGAAGACAAGACCGTTGTCGGAACGCATCGGCTCGCAGTCTGCAAACTTGTCGACGGTCCTGCCGCTTTGGAATCCGAAGTTTTCAAAGACCGAGAACGGCGCTTCGGTCGAAAGGCAGTTGACGTTCATGATGCCCGACTGCTTGATGACGTGGTGCGAGTAGTTCTGCTTGTTGATGCACACCGCGATGCGGTTCGGCTGGCTTGTGAGTTGCGACACCGTATTGACGATGCAGCCGTTGTCCTTTTTGCCGTCGTTGGATGTGACCACGTACAGCCCGTAGCCGATATTGAACAGCGCGGTGAGATCGTTCTTGTTTGCAGTCTCGTTGTTGCGCGCTTCATATTCCTCGCAGAGCTCCGCCGCCATCGCTTCGATCTGCTGCTTGTTTTCGTCGTTCATCGCGCTCATGATCTTCACGTGCGCGTTGGTGTATTTCAGGTCCTTGCACGGCTCCAGGATCGCTTTCATGGTCTTCGCCGCCATCGGCGCCCAGCTGCCGTTTTCAATGATGCCGATCGTGCGGTTCTTATAGCCGCGCTCTGTAAGATGCTCTAAGAACGTGCGCATGAACGGGAACACATCGGCGTTGTAGGTCGTGGACGCAAGGACGAGCTTGCCGTAACGGAACGCGTCCTCCACAGCTTCCGCCATGTCCTCGCGTGCGAGATCGGTGACGGCGACCTTCGGACAGCCCTTTGCCTTCAGCTTGTCAGCCAAAAGCTCGACCGCTTTCTTCGTATTGCCGTATACGGACGTATAGGCGATGAACACGCCCTCGGATTCCACGCCGTAGCTTGACCAGGTCTGATAGAGGTTCAGATAGTATCCGAGATCCTCTTTGAGAATCGGACCGTGCAGCGGGCAGATCGTCTGAATATCCAGGTTCGCCGCTTTTTTCAGAACTGCCTGCACCTGCGCGCCGTACTTGCCGACGATGCCGAAATAGTACCGCCGTGCTTCGCACGCCCAGTCCTCCTCGGCGTCCAGCGCGCCGAACTTGCCGAAGCCGTCCGCGGAGAACAGGATCTTGTCCTTGGTATCATAGGTCATCAGGACCTCCGGCCAGTGCACCATCGGCGCCGTCACAAACGCGAGCGTATGCGCGCCTAAGACGAGCGTGTCGCCCTCGCCAACGACGATGCGGCGCTCCGCATAGTCCGTGCCGAAGAAGTTCTGCATCATGGTAAACGCTTTATTCGACGCGACGATCCTTGCGTTCGGATACTGATTCGCAAACGCGGTGATATTTGCCGAATGATCCGGCTCCATATGCTGCACAATCAGATAATCCGGAGTTCTTCCGCCCAGCGCGTTCTCGAGATTATCGAGCCATTCATGCTTGAACCGGGCGTCGACCGTATCGAATACGGCGATCTTCTGATCCAACACGACGTAGGAATTATACGCCATGCCGTTCGGCACGACATACTGTCCCTCAAAAAGATCGATCGCATGGTCGTTGACGCCGATATACAGTACGGAATCGGTCACATGAGTCAGGTTCATACAGGTACCCCCATTTGTTTTTTACCATCATAACACAGAAAAATACCGGTTTCAAGCGCGAAAACCGCGACGATCGTATCATTTGGCGACATTCGGGCATACTGGCAAAAAAGGAGGGTTCGGATGAATCGAAGAATCGGAAAGCGCACGCTGCTGTTCCGTTCGGAACCGCGTATTTTGAGTGCATCGGCAGTTGTGGCGAAAAACGAAGGCGACGGCGCCTTCTCCGGGCGGTTTGACCTTGTGCTCGACGACGACAAGTTCGGTGAGGACAGCTTTGAAAAGGCGGAATGCAAAATGTTTGAAACCGCAGCGTTGCTTGCCTGTCAAAAAGCCTGCATAGCGCCCGGCGACGTGCGCGCCATGCTCGCCGGGGATCTTCTAAACCAGCTGATCACGGCAAACTATGCCGCGCGTGATCTCGGCATACCGTATTTAGGGCTGTACGGCGCGTGCTCGACGATGGCGGAATCGCTGCTTTTGGGCGGCATGCTCGTCGACGGCGGATACTGCTCCCCCGTGCTCTGCTGTGCAAGCAGTCATTTTTCGACGGCGGAACGGCAATACCGGTATCCGCTCGAAATGGGCACGACAGCGCCGCCCACCGCGCAGCGTACCGTGACCGGATCCGGCGCGTTGCTGCTTTCAGCGCAGGACGTGCCTTCCCCCGTCTTTTCGCATATCGTTTTGACCGCCGCCACGATCGGACGCGTCGTCGATCTCGGCATCACCGACATGAACAATATGGGCGCGGCGATGGCACCTGCCTGCTGCGATACCATTCTTGCGCATCTGGAGGATACCGGATACAGCGAAGACGAGTTCGATCTGATCGTGTCCGGCGATCTCGGCGTGTTCGGAAGCGAGATGCTCATTGAGCTTGCAAAAAAGAAAGATCTGCATCTTGACGGACGCTATCTGGATTGCGGCGCAAGCATCTTCCTGCCGGAGCAGAACTTCTCCTGCGGCGGCAGCGGCGCGGGTTGTTCCGCAGTGGTGCTGGCAGGCGAGCTGCTCGGACGGATCGAACGCAACGACGTGCGCCGCGTGCTTTTCCTGGCGACCGGCGCGCTGATGAGCCCGACCTCGGGCATGCAGGGTGAAAGCATTCCCGGCATCGCGCATGCCGTGGTACTGGAACGGAGGGACTGATGCAATATTTGTATGCTTTTTTGATCGGCGGCGCGATCTGTACGGTCGGACAGTTGCTGCTTTCGTTTACACGGCTCACAAGCGCGCGCATTCTCGTGCTGTTTGTCGTTGCCGGCGTTGTGCTCGGCGGTCTGGGCTTGTATCAGCCGCTTGTCGATTTCGCCGGCGCGGGCGCGAGCGTGCCGCTTTTAGGCTTCGGCAACGCGCTCGCCAAAGGCGCGATCGAAGGCGCGAAAGCGCACGGCGTTTTGGGCGCGTTTTCCGGCGGTATTTCGGCAACCGCCGCGGGCGTTTCCGCCGCGATCCTGTTCGGCTGGCTCGCCGCGCTGATCTTCCGACCGCGGACGAAATAAAAAGCTCCTCGATCGGGAGCTTATTTAAGGTTCTCAGAGCGTTTCCATCCATGCCTCCGCTTCGGCGCGGGTATGAAAGATATGGATGTCCCTGTCCGCGTAGCGTTGGAACAAGTCCGAAAGTGCCGGACCGTTGCGTTCCCTGTAGGTTCTGACAAGCTCCGCAAGTTCCGGATCGAGCGTTTGCTCCGTCCACGGAATGTCCGGTCGCGTCTGCCCGATGCGGTCGATGATGCCCTGCATGCAAACGCCCGTGTCGTAATCGAGCAGGATCACCGTGTCGCAGGCGCGAAAGCGCGGCTCGAACGTGCGGCTGTAGCTGCCTTCGATGATCCATTCGTCCGTTTCGAGAACGTTTTTCATGCGCGCGTCAAACTCCTCACGCGTAATATGCGTGCGGTCCGCCTTCCACCAGATGTTGTCCAGCGAGATCAGCGGCAGTCCCGTCTTTTTCTGCAGTTCCCGCGCAAGCGTGCTCTTTCCGCTGCCCGGACAGCCGATCACAATGACGCGCTTCATCTCCGTCCGGTCACTCCTCTTCGTTCTCTTCTTCGTCTTCATCGACCCAATTCGGGTCTTGCTCAACCTGAAGCCGCAGTACACGCATGCGCTCCTTTTTCAGCACCGTGATGGTCAGATCTTCAAAGACAAAGCTGTCGTAGAGCTTCGGATAGCCGCCGAGCATCTCCACCGCCCAGCCGCCGACCGTCGCGTTGTCGTCGTCGAGGTCTTCCTCTTCCTTGTCAAACTCGTCCAGAAAATCCGAAAGGCGCATATCGCCGTCAACCTCATAGCGGTGTTCGCCGACCTCCGTGAACGCTTCTTCGATCTTATCGGTTTCGTCCCAGATCTCCCCGACGAGCTGCTCGAGCACATCCTCCATCGTGAGAATGCCCATCGTGCCGCCGTATTCGTCGGTGACGACGACCATATGGCTCTTTTTGCGGCGCATCGTGTCCAGCACGTCCGGCAGCGGCATCGTTTTATGAACGTAAACGACCGGCATCATGAGCTTTTGGATCGGCACGTCCGGGTCTTCGACCAGCGCTTTATAGAAGCGATTCAGATGCAAAATGCCCACCATGTGGTCCGGCGTGCCGCGATAGACCGGAATGCGCGTAAACGGCGACGCAAACGCGATCTTCATCTGCTGCTCGCGCGGATCGTCCAGGTCGATCGCCACGAGGTCGACGCGCGGCGTGATGACCTCGTACGCCAGCACCTCGTCAAAATCGAACGCCGACTGCAATAGATCAGCCGTATCTTCATCGACGATCCCTTCGTCCTCGACCGTATCGAGGATGGTTTCCATATCGTCCTCGGTCACGCCGTCGTCGCTCTCACTATTCTTCCAAATGCCCGAAAGCAGCTTCAAAAACCGTTCCAAAAGCCAGATCAGCGGAAACAGCAACAGCCACAGCGCGCTGACCGGAAGCACCACAAGCTTGGCAAATCCCTCAGCGCGTTCCGCCGCAAAGATCTTCGGCAGGATCTCGCCGAACGTGATGATCAGCACGGTCATGATCGCGGTTGCGACCCATGCGCCGCTTTCGCCCATCAGCGCGATCGCCAGCGCCGCCGCGATCGACGACGAACCGATGTTCACAAGGTTGTTGCCGATCAGGATCGCAATGAGTCCGGAATCAAACCGCTCGCGAAAGCGCAGCGTCCACTTTGCGAGCTTGCTGTGCTTTTCCTCGGCTTGATGTTTGAGCTTCATCGGGTTCAGCTGCATGAACGCGATCTCGGCGCCGGAGAACATGGCGGACAGAACGATGCAGACCGCGATCAGGATATAGCGCAGGGTGTTACTCATCGGGCTCACCCCCTACGTCGTCCTCGTCGTAGATTTCACCGACCAGTTCTTCGAGAATATCCTCGACCGTTAAGATTCCGAGCACCTTGCCGTCGTTGTCCCTGACGATTGCGATATGCGTTTTCGCCTTGCTCATGCCGGCAAGCTGTTCGTCGATCGGCGTGCCGACCGTCACGTAATACGGCTTGTCCATCACGCGCGAAAGCGAAACGTGCCCGTTGCGGCGTAGGTATTCTTTCAGATACTTTCGAATCTGCGCCACGCCGATGATCTCTCCGTCGCGATTGACGACCGGCAGCCGGCTGTGGTTGGTCTGTTCGATGATCTTTACAATCTCGGCAGGCTGCATACCGAGCGTCACGGTCTCGACCTCGCTCAATGGAACAAAGATTTCGCCGACCGGCGTCTCGGTAAAATCGAGCGCGGACTGCATCAGATCGGCGGTATCCTCGTCGATGTCATCGGTTTCATCGAGCGTTTCAATGATGTCGTGCAGCTCCTCTTCGGACACCGTCGGCTCCTCCTCGTCTTTCACGCGAAACAGCTTTTTAATACCGTTCGTCAGGGAAGTGAAAACGACGTTCAGCGGATAGAAAACGTGCATCAGAAACCGCAGCGAAGGCGCGACAAACAGCGCAAAGCTCTCGTTGCACGCCTTTGCGATCGTTTTGGGGATCATCTCGGCAAGCAGAAACACGATCAGCGTCGTCGCAAGGGAAGTCGCCGTTGTACCGGCACTGCTCCAATTGAGGCGTACAGCAACAAGCGCCGACAGAGAGGCGCAGCCGATGTGCATGATGTTGTTGCCGATCAAAATCGTCGTCAGAGCCGAATCGAAGTGATCTAAGATATAGAGAACGCGCTTTGCCCGTTTGGAACCGTTATCCGCACGGCTCATAACACGTATCCGGTTGACGGACGCGAGCGACGTTTCCGCGCCCGCAAAGTACGCGCCGCCGAGCAAAAGCACAAGAAAGAACACACAGAGTCCGATGACGCTTCGGAAGTTGCCGGCTTTTATTTCATTCGCCGCCGTTTCCGAAAGCAGTCGTATAAGAGGACTGGGACTACTGTCCACGCAAAAACCACCTGCCTTGTATCATAGAATACAGTTATTATACGCGATATCCGTACAAAACGCAAGAAAAGATTCTTTATAGCAGAGTATCAAATAATGATCCACCGGCTTAGCCGGTGGTATTTCATTTTCGGGCATAGCCCTAATACTACTGGCTGCCCACACGTGGGCATAAGGTGCCTGCCAGCATG
>CAJOKM010000060.1:0-3883 GCA_905235205.1 uncultured Clostridia bacterium
TGAAAAAATAATCCTTGACATTTCGGGGGCGCTTCCTCTATAATGGGTAAGGTTAATTTGGCGTTATGCGCCATCACTATATTCGGATAGAAAGAGGTGTAGGATATGGTACGTACCTATCAGCCCAAGAAAAGACAGCGCAGCAAGGTACACGGGTTCCGCAAGCGTATGGCGACTGCGGACGGTCGTAACGTTCTGAAGCGCAGACGCGCAAAGGGCCGCAAGAAGCTGAGCGCGTAAAACGCGTTCACGGTTATTTTTGTCCAAATGAGAGAGACAGAGCGCTTGCGGCAAGCATTTCGCTTGCCGTATGTTGCTTTTTAGGGAACGGATGGTCCGGTGAATCGCGCCTATTCTCTGAAACGGCATAAGGAGTTCCGCTATACCTACCGTGCGGGGCGATCGGTCAGCTCGCCGCTGTTCACGCTGGTATACGCGAAAAGCCGCAGCGAAACGATCCGCATCGGGTTTTCGGTATCGAAGCGGGTCGGCAACGCCGTACAGAGAAATCGGGCGAAGCGTCGGATGCGCGCGTGCATCACGCCGATGCTCGGCACGCTGAGAGGCGGACGCAATGTGATCGTGATCGCAAAGCCGGAGGTGCTCGACGCGCCGTTTTGCGAACTGCAAACGCAGTTGGAGACGCTTTTAGAGCGCGCGGGCGCGCGGGGAGAAGACGTATGAAGCGCGTGCTGATCGCCATTCTGCGCTTCTATAAGCGAAACATCTCGCCGCTTTTGCCGAACGCATGCATCTATACGCCGACCTGTTCGGAATACGCGATGGAAGCGATCCGGGTGCACGGCGTATTCAAGGGAACGGGACTTGCGATCTGGCGGCTTTTGCGCTGCAACCCGTTTATGAAGGGCGGCTACGATCCCGTTCCGGAACCGAAAAAACGTAAGGAGAGCATTTCATGACGGATTCCTTCTTTCTCGTCAAGTGGCTGTTTCTGGCGATGGACTGGGTCTATCGGCAGCTTACGGCGGTGTTTTCAGGCGGCGGCTGGGTCGTTGTACTGACGATCCTGCTGTTCACGCTCGCCATCAGGCTTCTGACGATCTTTTCCGACGTCAAATCCAGAAAATCGGGCATTCAGATGCAGCAGATCCAGCCCGATCTCGACAAGCTGAAAAAGAAATACGCAAACGATCCGCAAAAGCTCAACATCGAGCAGCGCAAGATCATGAAGGAGCACGGCGTTTCCACACTGGGCGGATGCCTGCCGATGCTGATCATGCTGCCGCTGCTGTTCATGTTCTTTGCGGCGTTCCGCACGTGGTCGAACCAGCAGGCGCTGGACATGATGCTGAAGATCAACGCGGGACAGGGCGTGGAGGCGTTTCAAAACTCGCGGTTTTTGTGGATCACAAACATCTGGCGCCCGGACAACCTCGAGTCCCCGAACTTCGGACTGATGCGGTTTTTGGGGAACTGTTCCTGCGCGGGCGGCGGCGCGGCCTCCGGCGGCGTGCTGATGACCGGCTCGGACTTCTGGAACACGTTTGCAACGCTTGATAAACACGGAGAACCCGCGATTAAGGGATTCATTTTCTACAACAACAATACGGAAGCGATCAATGAGCTTCTGTATAAACTGCATTTCTTTACGATGACGATCGGCGAAAACGGCACGCCCGTGTATACGCTTGCGATGGACAACGGCGCGGCGTTTATCGAAGCGTACAAATCGTTCGTGACGCCGATCACATCCAACACCGAGCTGATTGGCGGCGCGTACGAGACCATGTCCAACGGCTTTGCGATCCTGCCGCTGATTGCGGGTGTAACGAGTTTCCTGTCTTCGTGGATCATGCAGAAAAATCAGCCGAAGCCGGCGAACGCGTCCGAAAACAAGGACGATCCGACCGCACAGGCGCAGAGCATGTCCAAGGGCATGATCTATCTGATGCCGGTGATGTCCGTGTTCTTCTGCTATATGTATGACTCGACCTTTGCGTTCTACTGGATCTTCTCCAACGTGATCTCGCTGGCGATCTCCCTGATCCTGAACGCGACGCTCGTGAAAAAATGGAAATCCGGTACTGTGGAGGTAGTGAAAAAATGAGGAGTATGGAATTCTCCGGACGCAGCATCGACGAGGCGATCTATCACGGATTGACCGAGATGGGGCTGTCGATCGACGAGGTCGATACGGAGATTGTACAAAAAGAAAGCAAAGGACTGTTCGGCATCGGCGCGAAGAACGCGATCGTTCGCCTGACGGAGCGAGAGGTTCCGATCGTTCCGGATTTTGAGGCGGAAAAGGCCGCGGCGCACGAGCATAAGAGCGAGCGCCAAAGACAGGAGCGCAAAGAACCGCGCGAGCGTTCGGAAAAGCGGGACCGCAAGGAGCCGCGCGACCGCCGCGAAAAGCAGCCGCAGGCGCCCGCGATCGAATACAGCGAGGAGCTTGCGAAGAACAATGACGCCGCGATCTTCCTTTCGGAGCTTTTGGAGCACATGAAGATCGAAGCGACCGTGCAGGCGGCGGAGACCGAGGACGGGCTGCGGCTCAACATTCTCTCGGACACCGACGGTCTGCTGATCGGGCGCAGAGGCGAAACGCTGGACGCGATCCAGTACATCGTTTCGCTGTATCTGAACCGAGACCGCAAGGAAAACGGCTATCGCCGGGTTTCCGTGGATACCGAGGGATACCGTGTCCGCCGCGAAGAAACGCTTCGCCGGCTTGCGAGAAAGAACGCCGCGCAGGTTGCAAAGACCGGACGTTCGATCGCAATGGAGCCGATGAATCCCTATGAGCGGCGCGTGCTGCATTCCGCGCTGCAGGGCTTTAAGGGCGTCACGACGCACAGCGAAGGCGAGGAGCCGAATCGCCGTGTGATCATCACCCCCGATAAATAAGCTTATTCGGCCGCCGAAATGGCGGCCGAATCCTGTCGATAACGGCACCAGACCATTTGCGGCGAGGGGGTATATGATGAGAAACGTGCAGGAAAGAAAGAGCACAAGCGCTCTTTCATTTTATTGATTCGCCGCAAATTAGCCGACGTTTTCGCCCGTTCGCATACGTCAGTATAGCTCCGGGCGAAGAACGCGGCTTCTGATACCATTCTCGCCAGTCTTATTACTCTTTTTTGTATGACCGAAACCTTTGACACCGTATTTGCCCCGTCGAGCGCCGTCGGCGGCGCGATCGCCGTGATCCGCGTCTCCGGCGCGAACACGCGCGCCGTTGCGGACGCCGTGCTGTCGCAAAAGATCACCGATCGGGCGAACATGCTTACGCACACAAAACTGATGCGGGGCGATACGGTGATCGACGACTGCATGGCGGTATTCTTTCGGGCGCCGAACAGCTATACCGGCGAGGACATGCTCGAACTGCACTGTCACGGCGGGATCCGGACCGTGCGCGAAGCGCTTGCACGGCTTTCGGAAGCCGGCGCGGTGCCGGCGGCTGCGGGCGAGTTCACCAAACGCGCGTTTCTGAACGGCAAGATGGACCTGTCGCAGGCGGAAGCGGTCATGGACGTGATCAACGCGCAGACGGAGAGCAGCTTAAAAGCCGCCGTCGATCAGCTCGGCGGCAGCGTCAGCCGCCGCGTGCATGCCGTTGAAGAAGTGCTGCTCGACGCGCGCGCCGCGATCGAGGCGGCGATCGACTATCCGGACGAAGCGGAGGCGGACGCGTACGAAACGCTTCCGAAGCAATTGGACGCGGCGACGTGCGAGCTGGATGCGCTGATTAAAGACGGCCGCAGCGGACGCGTGCTGCGCGACGGACTGAAGCTGGTCATTCTGGGCCGGCCGAACGTGGGGAAGAGTTCGCTTTTGAACGCGCTTTTGGGCGAGGAACGCGCGATCGTGACCGCCGCGGCGGGCACGACGCGGGACGTGCTGGACGAGCCGGAACTCG
>CAJOKM010000060.1:3921-13200 GCA_905235205.1 uncultured Clostridia bacterium
GGGACTGAGGGACGCGTCGGACGAAGCGGAGCGCATCGGCGTCGACCGTGCGCGCAAAGCGTCAGAGACGGCGGATATCGTACTGCTTGTGCTCGACGGAAGCGAACCGGAAACGGATGCGGACGCCGCGCTGTTACGGGAAACCGAGGGAAAAACCCGCATTGTGATCGCAAATAAGAGCGATCTTGCCTGCCGTGTCAGCGCCGACTGCGCGATCAGCTGTAAAACAGGCGCGGGGATCGATGAGCTCAAACGGCGCATCGCTTCGCTCGCACTGCCGGACGGACAGCCGAGCGGCTGCATCACAAACGCGCGGCACTTAAACGCTTTGGAGCGCGCTTTCGATGCGGTGCGGCATGCAAAAACGCAGACCGATCCGGACTGCATCGCGACCGATCTATCGGAAGCGCTGCATCAGCTGGGCACGATCACCGGAACGGACGTGGACGCGGAAGTGATCGACCGCATCTTCAAAAACTTCTGTGTCGGAAAGTAGCAAACGGCGCGCGTTCGCCGTATCATAAGAATCAAGAAAAGGGGAGCCTTCAATGGATTACGCAAAAGAATCGCTCCGGCTGCACGGAGAATGGAAGGGCAAGATCGAAGTCGTTGCGACGGTACCGGTGGCGACAAAGGACGATTTGAGTCTCGCCTATACGCCGGGCGTGGCACAGCCGTGCCTGGAGATCCAGAAGGATCTTTCAAAGAGCTATGAACTGACCCGCCGGCACAACCTCTGCGCGGTTATCACCGACGGCAGCGCGGTGCTGGGTCTCGGCGACATCGGTCCCGAGGCCGGCATGCCGGTCATGGAGGGCAAGTGCGTGCTGTTCAAGTCGTTCGGCAACGTGGACGCGTTCCCGCTGTGCATCAAAACGCACGATGTGGACGAGTTCGTCAACGCGGTATATCTGCTCTCCGGCAGTTTTGGCGGCATCAATCTCGAGGACATCTCGGCGCCGCGCTGCTTCGAGATCGAGCGCAAGCTCAAGGAGAAGTGCGACATCCCGATCTTCCACGACGATCAGCACGGCACCGCGGTCATCACGCTCGCGGGACTCACGAACGCGCTGAAGGTCGTCGGCAAGAAGAAGGAGGACGTCAGGGTCGTCACCTCCGGCGCGGGCGCGGCGGCGGTCTCGATCGTAAAGCTGCTGCTTTCCGCGGGCTACAAACACATCACGATGTGCGACCGCAAGGGCGCGATCTACAAGGGCAGAGACGGCCTGAACTGGATCAAGGAAGAGATGGCGGAGGTCACGAACCTTGAGCGCAAAGCGGGAACGATTGCGGACATGCTCGTGGGCGCGGACGTGTTCATCGGGGTTTCTGCGCCGGGTACGGTCACGACCGAGATGGTCAGGACCATGAACCGCGACGCGATCATCTTCGCCTGCGCGAACCCGACGCCGGAGATCTTCCCGGACGACGCGAAAGCGGGCGGCGCAAAGGTCATCGCAACGGGCCGCAGCGATTTCCCGAACCAGATCAACAACGTCCTCGCGTTCCCGGGTATTTTCCGCGGCACGTTCGACGTGCGCGCAAGCGATATCAACGAGGAGATGAAGATGGCGGCGGCAAAAGCGCTTGCCGACCTGATCTCCGATGAGGAGCTCTCCGCGGATTACATCATCCCCAAAGCGTTCGATAAGCGCGTGGGACCGGCAGTCGCAGCGGCTGTCGCGGACGCGGCGCGCAAGAGCGGCGTCGCAAGAAGCTGACTGTCGATAACGGCGCCAGATCATTTGCGGCGAGAGAATACAAAAACAAACCGGTATGAAGAAAGAGCGTTCGCGCTCTTTCTTTTATCGGTTCGCCGCAAATTAGCCGACGTTTTCACCCCTTCGCATACCTTAGTATAGCCTCGGGGCGAAAACGCGGCTTCTGACACCATTCTCACCAGTCAGACCAGGATGTTACGTAGTCGGGATCAGCCACACGAACGGGTTCATGCGGTAGAAGAATCCGCCCAGCGGCGTGTTGACGACCATTGCGCCGAGCTTCGGAACGATGGTCAGCAGGATCGGGATCAGCATAAAGAAGATGAACAGCAGCACCACGCCGTGCAGGAACCCGATGCCGCAGGAAAAGACGGCGTCGAACCGCTTGAGCACGGGCAGCCCGTGCCGCCCGTAGTCGATCATGCGCAGCACGAAGCCGAACAGGACCCGGATGCAGACGAACAGAAACAGCAGCGACAGCGCGTTGAGCACCACGTCGACGATCGTCTGGTTGAAGTAATCGCCGAGCGTCGTGATGCCGTGCTCGGCATACGCGGCGTTTTGAATGTTCTTTTTGACGGCGCTGCCGAACGGGATCGGCATTTCGGCGTTTTGGATGACCTCGTCGAGCGTTTCGCCGTCGAGCGACGCGGCGGGGTCGTGGATCATCTCCACGCTGGTCTGCGTCACGTATTCATAGCCTTCAAAGTAGTACAGGAGACTTCCGTACAGGGTTTCGCTTTCGCGCACGGGCGTTGCGACAACGGGAATCAAAAGCAGGGCAAGGAAGAACGACAGGAGCGTCACACCGATGCTGATCGCGGAATAGATGACGCCGCGATAGTATCCCGCAAGGATGCACAGCCCCAGGATGACCAGGATCAGAACAGTGACCATTTGCTTCTCCTTTCCGCGTTATTCGACCGTGGCGCGATAGCAGGCGTCGTCGGTCAGGACCAAGAACCCGGTGTCGCCGTATTCAAAGACGGCGTTGGGCACGTACTGCTGCTCGACGTCGAGCAGCTTTTTGCCCGCAAACGAGAATTGCAGAAAGTTCTCCCGGGTAAAGACGCAGACGCGATTCTGATGCAGGAACGCGCCGACGACGGGCGCGGGCATGTATTTCTGCATGACGGTCGACCAGAGGTCGTCGGTCTCGGAAACCGTGATGAGCCGCACCAGATTGTTTTCGCCGCCTTCCACGGCGTCCGGCAGCGCAATGAAATACGCGCTTTCGGGACCGGCGGAGAAATCGACGATCGTGCTGCCGTACACGCGTACGCGGTCGCGCTCGGCGGAGAACCCGCCGTCCTCGCCGCGGTCGTAGCGGATGATCGCCTGCGTGCCGATCAGAAACAGACAGGCGTCGCTCAGGTATACGTTGTAGATGGACTGATTGTAGAACGCGGAGGAATAATGCACCATCGCGCCGCCGTTGCGGCAGTCGTAGAGGCGGACAATGGATTCCTCGGTGAACTGTTTCACGTCCATCGTCGACACCCACAAAAGCTCGCTCGCGCCGGAGCGCACGAAATCGAACGCGACCACATCGCCGTCCCTGAAGGAGAGCGTGCTCACCGATTCCATAGCGCGGGTGACGATCAGGATGTGCCGGTCGCCGTTCGGGTTTTCGAACAGGATCGCGGCATAGTTTGTGCCTGCGCGCACGTCGAGAATGGTACCGTCTGACAGCACCCTGGGCTGCGCATTTTTCTGGACGCCCGGGATCAGAAACGCCGAACCGGAGTACGCGATCGCCATTGAGGAGGAGACGTCGTACCCGTCGATCGTGCCGAGCTCATAGAACGTGGAGACGTTGCGCTCACCGTCGTAGGTATACAGATAGTTCTCGGCACGGTAGGAGAGCAGGTTGTCGTGCATGCGGTACGAATAGCCGCCGCGCACGTCGGCGCGCGTGTAGGTCAGCGCGGTGTCGCGCTTGCCGTATGTGAGATAAATGAGCGCGAGGACGGCGGCAAGCAGAATGCCCGCGGCAACGCCGAAGATCGTAAGCCGCGACACGGACATCCGCCCGATCATCAGCTTGCGCTCCGCGCTTTCCCGCAGATATATCCGAATGCGCGTCCAGAACTGCTTCATTTCGAACCGTTTCCGCCTTTCAATCCTGTTTCGGCGCGCGAAGCGTGATCGCGTCCGGAAGCACCTTAAACGTTACGGGCGTGCCGTCCATGCGTTCGCCGTCCACCTCGATGCGCGAGACCGGGTCGCACGAGAACGTGACCTCGGTCGCCTTCCGGTAGGTGATGACCGGCTCGTTCAGGTGTTTACCCTTGATAAACCGCGGCAGAAGCTTCAAAAGCCGCAGCCGCGTCACGTCGTGCGCAATGCACACGTCTAAAAGTCCGTCGGACGGGTCCGACTCGGGCAGCACGTTCATGCCGCCGCCGAAATGCGTGCCGATCCCCGCCGCCGCAAGCAGGACGTCCTGCTCGTATGATTCGTCCGGGAACGTAACCTTGGTGCGGCGCAGTTTCAGTCCGAAAACGGCCTTGAGACAGCCGAGCAGGTATGCGGTCCCGCCTTTTTTGCACTTCGGCTTGAACTGCTCGGTGTAATCGAGCACGTCCACGTCAAAGCCGAAGCCTGCAATATTGAAAAAGAACTCCTCGTTCGCCTTTCCGGCGTCGACGACACGGTTTTGTCCGTTCAGCAGAATATCAAGCGCGGGCTCGAGCTCGGTGGGGATCCCGACGGCGCGCGCGAAGTCGTTGCCCGTGCCGCAGGGCAGAAGTCCGAGAACGCGGTCCGTATGGACCAGGGAGAGCGCCGTTTCGCGCAGCGTGCCGTCTCCGCCGACCGACACGATCACGTCGAATCCCGCGTCGACCGCTTCCTTCGCAAGCACGGTCGCGTGACCGGGATGCTGCGTTTCGCGGAGGATATAGTCAACACCGCGCGCATCAAGCGCCGTTTTCAGCCGATCGATGTACTGCCGCGCGGCGCCGCTGCAGGAGGTCGGGTTAGCCACCAGATAAAACCGTTCCATGAAAGTTCCTCGAGAATGTTCCTGATTCTTAGTAAGATATCATACCACAGAACGCGGCAAGGGTCAAGCAAGCGGCGCATTGCAAACTTTTTGAAACAACAATGCGAAAAACCGCTGCGACGCTTGCAAACGGCGAGGTGTTGTGATATGATACCACAATCCGGCGCAGAATGCGAAAAAACGGTTTGATGGAAATCACAGTAAGGAGAGGAACAATGGCACAACTGGAGAAACTTGAGGGGAACAAAGCAAAACTGACGATCACGATCGACGCGCAAACATTCCAGAAAGCGTTGAACGAAGCGTATAAGAAGACCGGACGCCGCTACGCGGTACAGGGCTTCCGCAAGGGGCATGCGCCGCGCAAGGTCATCGAGGCGTACTACGGCGCAGGCGTGTTCTATGAGGACGCGTTTGAGCTCTGCTGGGGCGAAGCGTACGATGCGGCGGTTGAGGAGCACGATCTGTTCGTGGTCGACCGTCCGGACGTGGATATTGAGAAGATCGGCGAGGACGAGGGCATCGTCTTTAACGCGACCGTGACCTTAAAGCCCGAAGTAACGCTCGGCGCATACAAAGGTATCGCGGTGCCGAAGGCGGACTATACTGTAACCGACGAGGACGTTTCTAAAACGCTCGAAGCGGAGCGCGAGAACCAGGCAAGGTTCGTGGACGTGGACCGTCCTGCCGAAAACGGCGATCGCGTGCTGCTCGATTATTCCGGCAGCGTTGACGGCGAGAAGTTCGACGGCGGCACGGCGGAGGATCAGACCCTGGTGCTCGGCAGCAACACGTTCATCCCGGGCTTTGAGGATCAGCTGGTCGGCATCAAAGCCGGCGAATCACGCGATGTGAACGTGACGTTCCCGACGGAGTATCATGCGGAGCACCTCGCGGGGAAAGCGGCGGTGTTCGCCTGCACCGTGAAGGCGGTCCAGGAAAAGGAACTGCCTGAGATCGACGACGCGCTGATCGGCGATATTTCGGAGTTCGAGACCGTCGACGAATGGAAAGCGGATAAAAAAGCCAAAATGCTCGAAGAGAAGAAGCAGTATATGGACAATATGCGCGAAAACGCGGCCTTGAAGGGCGCTTGCGACAACGCGGCGGTCGACATTCCGGACTGCATGATCGAGCGGCAGGTGGATTACATGGTGCAGGACATCAGGTACCGTCTGCAGGGCAGCGGGCTTGATTGGAACACCTATCTCCAGTATCTGAACACGACCGAGGACGCGATGCGCCAAAACTACCGCGCGGAAGCGGAAGCGCGTGTGAAGATGCAGCTGGTCATCGAAGCGGTCAAAAACGCGGAGAACATCGAGGCGACCGATGAGGAGATCCGCGAAGAGGTCAAAAAGTACGCGGAGAACAGCGGCATGGAAGCCGAGACGTTCGAACAGAACCTCACCGACAGCGACCGCGCGTACTTTGCGGATCGCGTCGCGATCGACAAGACGATCAAACTGATCACAAACGCGGCGGTGGAGACCGAAGAATCGGAGAAAGCCGCGGAATAATGCGGCAAAAATTCGTCAAATCCGACGACATGTGCGGCGGATTTGACACCTTGCAGCGTTCGCCGCTCGCATCATCCGCAGGATGATAGGCGAACGCTGAAAACCACTCTGTCAAATCCCATTTGACAGAGTGAACCTGAAAGGAGGTATCCCATGAACTTGATACCGATGGTGGTCGAACAGTCCGGCCACGGCGAGCGTTCGTACGACATCTGGTCGCGGCTTTTAAAGGATCGCATCATCTTCCTCGGCGGCCCGATCGACGACGATACGGCAAATCTCGTCATTGCGCAGATGCTGTTTTTGGAAGCGGAGGATCCGGACAAGGATATTTTCCTCTATATCAACAGCCCGGGCGGCTCGGTGAGCGCGGGGCTTGCGATCTATGACACGATGCAGTATCTGAAATGTGAATGCAGCACGATCTGCGTCGGGCTTGCGGCGAGCATGGGCGCGTTCCTGCTGGCGGCGGGCGCGAAGGGCAAGCGCAAAGCGCTGCCGAACGCGGAGATCATGGTGCACCAGCCTTCGGGCGGGGCCCAGGGACAGGCGACGGATATTCGCATCCATGCCGAGCAGATCATCCGCATCAAGGACCGGCTGAACCGGATTCTTTCGGAACGCACGGGTCAGCCGCTTGAAACGATCGAAGCGGATACCGAGCGCGATAACTTCATGGACGTGGCGCAGGCGAAGGCGTACGGACTCGTGGACGAGATCATCGCGCCGAGGAGGTAACGAAATGGCAGGCACAAGAGACAGAGATAATTTCGAAAAGGTACGCTGCAGTTTCTGCGGAAAGCAGCGCAGCGAGGTCCGCAAGCTGATCGCGGGTCCGAACGTGTATATCTGCAACGAATGCGTCGAGCTGTGCCGCGAGATCGTTCAGGAGGATATGCGCTACGAGCAGCCGACCGAGCAGCAGACCGCCTACACGAAGGAAGACATTCCGAAGCCACAGGAGATCGTCGCCGCGCTCGATCAGTACGTGATCGGACAGGAGGGCGCGAAAAAAGCGCTTGCCGTCGCGGTGTACAATCATTATAAGCGCATCCGCATGATGAGCAGCAAAAACGAGGACGTCGAGCTGCAAAAGAGCAATATCATCATGCTCGGGCCGACCGGCTGCGGCAAAACGCTGCTGGCGCAGACGCTTGCGAAGATTCTCGACGTGCCGTTCGCCGTCGCGGACGCGACCGCGCTGACCGAGGCGGGCTACGTGGGCGACGACGTGGAGAACATTCTCCTAAAGCTCATCCAGGCGGCGGATTACGACATCGCCAAGGCGCAGATGGGCATCGTCTACATCGACGAGATCGATAAGATCGCGAGAAAAGGCGAAAACGTCTCCATCACGCGCGACGTTTCCGGCGAGGGCGTGCAGCAGGCGCTTTTGAAGATCCTCGAAGGCACCGTCGCAAACGTGCCTCCGCAGGGCGGCAGAAAGCATCCGCAGCAGGAATGCCTGCAGATCGACACGACGAACATCCTGTTCATCGTGGGCGGCGCGTTCACGGGCATCGAAAAGATCATCCAGAAGCGTACCGGAAGCAAACTGATGGGCTTCGGCGCGGAAGTGCGCTCGCAAAAGCAGCAGGACGTCGGCACGATCCTTAAGGACATTCTTCCGGAAGACCTGCTGAAGTTCGGTCTGATCCCGGAGTTTGTCGGACGCGTACCGATCATCGTCACGCTCGAAAACCTCTCCGAGGAGGCGCTGATCCAGATCCTGACCGAGCCGAAGAACGCGCTCACGCGCCAGTACCGGCGTCTGTTCGAAATGGACGGCGTGGACCTGGTCATCACCGAGGACGCGCTCAAAGCGGTCGCGAAGAAAGCGATCGAGCGCAAGACCGGCGCAAGAGGACTTCGCGCGATCATGGAGGACGTGATGCTGAACATCATGTACGACATCCCTTCCGAAGAGGGCGTAAAAACCTGCGAGATCACGGCGGATACGATCAACAAGCTCGCGCCGCCGACGCTCATCCACGACGGCGACCCGCAGCCCAAGCTGCCCGCAGGGCGGAAAACCCGCACCAAGGCGGCGCCCGCGGTCAAGAAAGCTGAATAAGGACGAAAAAGGAGCTGAAAAAAGCTCCTTTTTGTTTTACGGGTTCTTTTTCACCAGATACAGGTATTCCTTCACATGAATATCCCGCCCGTTCAGGTTCCGGCTTCCGCGGAACGTGTTGTACTCTTGATCCAGCACCTTGACTTCACCGATCTTTGACAGAAACCCGACCATCTCCTCGCGGGAGAGGAAGCCGTCGCTGCTGAACGAGATCAAAAGGTATCGCGTATTGAGACGTTTGCAAAGCTGTTCCATGCTCGTCCGTGACGTCTGTTTTTGATTGAACTGCGATTTGTTCCAGCCCTTCGGAATGCCGGAAACGGGACTGATCTCTTCGGGCCGCCGATAGGAATCGATCAGGTTCAGCATAAAGTAATTCGACCCGTACGGATGCTGGTTGTACGGCGGGTCCAGATACACCAGATCGACCGGCGGGAGCTCGCCCGAAAGCGCGGCGGCGTCCTTCTGAAAGAGATGCACATTGCAGGAGAAATTGCTGAAAACAGGCATCTTAAGCTCAATGTCCCCGAGGATCCGCTGCAGCGCGTTTCGCCCGTCGCCGCCGAACTGCCCGACGCCGGTGCGCGAGTTCTTATAGAAGCCCTTAAACACGCCGCTCGTGTTGTTGTGTACGGACGCTTCATAGAGCAGCGGCGCAAGCAGGTAGGTCCTGTACGGCTCGGCTACGTCCTCAATTAGCTGTCTTGCGGTATCGAGATAGGCGGCGTTGCGCGTCGTGTAAAACACGCGTTCTCCGGGCTTGATGCTTTGATCGTCCTTCGGCGCGTACAGCTCCGAAATAAATCCCGCTCTCAACGGCTCGGTATCGAGCCTTGCTTTCAGAGCGCCGTAGATCCGTTCCAATGCGGAAAAATCGACGTCCTGCCGGTTGGCCAGATAGCACCGGTTGATCGTTGCAGAGTACGCTTCAAGATCGTTGGAAAACAGGTTGTCCGC
>CAJOKM010000061.1 GCA_905235205.1 uncultured Clostridia bacterium
AAGGTCTACGCCGGGACACGGTATCAGTACGGGATCAAGGCGTACTATACCGACCCGATGGACAACTATAACCTCGGCATCGTAGGACCTTTGAAAACCACGGTGCGCATCACGACCCGCACGCTGAACAGCGTGACGCCGGGCAGCAAGAAGCTCACGGCGAAGTGGTCCGGCTCGACGGTGTTCACCGGCTATCAGGTGCAGGTCGCGACCGATGCGAAGTTCACCAAGGACGTCAAGACGGTCACGGTCAGCAAGGCGAACACGTACCAGACAGCGGTTTCCGGACTGAAAGCGAAGACGCACTATTACGTGCGCGTGCGCTCGTATCACGTCTTTGACGGTACAACCTATTACGGCGGCTGGTCGAACGTCTTAAACGGCAAGACGAAATAAAGTGAAGACAGCGAAAGCCCCGCGATCCAGCGGGGCTTTTGTTCGTTTAGAAGAGCAATTGCAGTCAATCCGTCAAATCCGGCGACATGCGCGGCGGATTTGACTCCTTGCAGCTCTCGCCGCCCGGAAATGCGAAGCATTTTAGGCGAGGCTGAAAACCTGCCTGTTGAAAACAAGTTTTCAACAGGCAAATGCTTATATCCTTGCCGACATCTTTGCGTAATAGCGGATGCGTGCGGCAAGCTCCGGCGTAAAGTCGCTCTTTTGAGCGCGGTATCTCCACCAGCCGGTAGAGCTGGGATTGTTCATACGCTTGTCGTCACCGAGTCCCAGGTAGTCCTGCATCTGCAGGATCGCAAGCTCCGCAACCGAGTTCAGTACGCCGCGTGCGAACCCGAACGGCATGCCCTCGCGCTCGTTGAGTCCGAGATAATCGACCGCGAACGCCACGCACTCCGCCGGCGCGGTTTCGACCCAGCCCATGATAGGCGTGTTGTCATGGGTTCCGGTATAGGCGATGCAGTGCACCGGATAGTTGTGCGGAAGCTCGCGCGAATCGCTGTTCGGATCGAAACCGAACTGCATCACGCGCATGCCGGGGAACCCGGAGTCCGAAAGCAGTTTTTTGACCTCCGGAGTGAGATATCCGAGGTCCTCGGCGATGATGCGAAGCGAGGGACAAGCCGCCTTGATCGCGCGGATCAGTTTCATGCCGGGGCCGGGATACCATTGCCCGGGCCGCGCGTCCGTCGAACCGTACGGCACCGCCCAATAGCTTTCGAGACCGCGGAAATGGTCGATGCGGATGACGTCGAACCGCTCCGCGACCGCCTGCATCCGCCGGCGCCACCATTGAAACCCGTCCGATTCATGCGCGTCCCAGCGGTAGATCGGATTCCCCCAAAGCTGCCCGAGCTCCGAGAAATAATCCGGCGGCACGCCCGCAACGAGCGTGGGGAGCTTTCTTTGATCGAGCAGAAACAGCTCCGGCTGCGCCCACACGTCCGCACTGTCGTGCGGCACGTACATCGGCAGATCCCCGATCAGCGAAATGCCGCGTTCGTTGGCATAGCGGCGCAGCGGCGCCCATTGCTGTTCAAACGCATACTGCAGAAACTGATAAAACGCCTTTTCATCGGCGAGCAGAGCCGTATAGCGCGCGACGGCGTCCGGTTCCCGGTCGCGAATCGCTTCGTCGGGCCATTCATACCACGGCGCGCCGTGAAAATACGCTTTGACCGCGCTAAAGAGCGCATAGGTGTCCAGCCAGGACGCATTGGCGTTCACAAAGTCCGTCATCTGTTCGCGGTGAAACCGCAAGAACGCTTTGTGCAGCACGTCGAACCGGTGCTCCCACAGCTTTCCGTAATCGACGGATTCCGGATCGTCGCCCCAGTCGACGTCGCATTCTTCCTCGGTGAGCAGTCCCTGCTCGATCAGCGTTTCAAGATCGATGAGGTACGGGTTTCCCGCATAGGTCGAGCTGCACTGGTACGGCGAGTCGGCAAACCCGGTCGGGTTCACCGGCAGCATCTGCCAGTAGGACTGTCCCGCCGCGGACAGGAAGTCGACGAACGCGTACGCTTCCTTTCCGAGCGTTCCGACGCCGAACCGGCCGGGCAGCGAGGTGACGTGCATGAGTATTCCGCAAGCTCTTTTCATGTTCGATGCATTCCTTTTGTTCATGGAAATTTTCTGTTTCTATTTTATCATAAGTGTGTTATAATACAAGCAGGATTTGCGATCGAATCCGGATTTTTTCGGATTCTGTCGAAGACAGGGAGCAGATATGATTTACAATCGCATGATACATCTTTCACCGGAAGTCAAAAACGCGCTCCGGGAACACAAACCCGTGGTCGCACTTGAGAGCACGATCATTTCGCACGGCATGCCGTATCCGCAAAACGTCGAGACCGCGTTAAACTGCCAGCGCATCTGCCGTGAGAACGGCGCGGTTCCCGCGACCTGCGCGGTGATCGACGGCGAATTCTGCGTCGGACTCACCGACGAGCAGATCGATTATCTCGGCAGAGAAGGGCAGCGGGTCACAAAAGCAAGCCGGCGCGATCTCGGCATGCTGTTTGCAAACCGGCAGGACGGCGCGACAACGGTTGCGGCGACAATGATCCTTGCGCATGCCGCGGGCGTTAAAGTATTTGCGACCGGCGGCATCGGCGGTGTGCACCGCGGCGCGGAAACGACGATGGATATCTCCGCCGACCTCGAGGAATTGGCCGAAACGCCGGTGTGCGTGGTCTGCGCGGGCGCCAAAAGCATTCTTGATCTGAATCTGACGATGGAATACCTCGAGACGAAGGGCGTTCCCGTGATCGGGTTCAAAACGGACGAACTGCCCGCGTTTTATACGCGCAAGAGCGGGATCAGGGTCCCGTGGCGCGCGGACAGCCCCGAAACGATCGCCGACGCGTTCAACGTGGCGGATGAGATCGGATTGAAGACGGGCATGCTCGTGGTCAATCCGATCCCGGAGGAATACTCGATGGACGCCGACGTCATCAACAAGGCGATCGACGAAGCCATTGCCGACGCGAACGCGAAAGGGATCAAGGGCAAGGAGACGACGCCGTTCCTGCTTGCGAAAATCAAGGACATCACCGGCGGCTCGAGCCTTGACGCGAACATTCAGCTGGTATATAACAACGTACGCCTGGCGGCGCAGATCGCCGCGAAGATGTAAAACGGAGGCAGTTTGAAGAAACGGATTCTCGCGCTGATTCTGTGTTTATGCCTGTTGATCGGCATCACGGAGGCGCATGCGGCAACAAATGAACTGGGCGATGCGAACGGCGACGGAAAGGTCACTTCCGCCGACGCTGCGCTGATTTTGCGCTATCTTGTTCGTTTGTCCCAGATGAGCGCACAGGAGATTCAGAACGTGGACCTGAACGGGAACGGCGCGGCCGACGCGGCCGACGCGGCGGCGATTCTGCGCTACGTCGCGCACATCGCGCCTCTGTCTGTCAATACGGTGCAGAAGCCGGATGAAACGCTTTTGAAGAAGGTCAAAAAAGGCTTGAAATCCGATCTTTCGGGCATGGCGGAGAGCATCACGCTGTTCATTCAGCAGCTGCCCGCAAGCAATCCGCACCGCGCGATCTTCCTTCAGGCGCTCAACTATATGGGCAGGACGTACGATTCAATGGACTGCAGCACGTTCATTCGCGAAACCTACCGCGCATGCGGCTATTCCGCCGACGTGTACCCGGGACGCGGCAGCGATTACGTGCTCCGATGGTTCCGCGACAACCATGCGGACGATCTGCACAAGGTCTTCTATTTTGAGGAGAGCGATCAGCCGGATACGCGGCTGTGGACGCCGGGCGTGATCCTGTTCTATACCGATTCCGACGGCACGGCGAACCACGTCGCAATCTACGTCGGCGAGATCGAAGGGAAGCATATCATCATGGAATCTGCGGGCTCGTTAAACGGCGTCGGCATCTGCGAGCTGTGGAGCGCAAGCAGCGGTTTCCGGCTGAGCTATTATGCCGACACGACAAGCCTGATGCTTGGGTAAATATTCAGAGCAACAAAAACCGCAGGCGACAACGCCTGCGGTTTTACTGTTCAGTGTTTTTCGATGAAGTCGGCGTCCAAATGATCCAGAACGCCGCCGTAGGGGATCGCGGCGCGGATCGCGCGCGCGGTACAGCGGTTCAGATCGTTTAGCTTCAGCGACGAGAATCCGTTCAGCACGACGCGGTACGGATGCGTGGCGTTTCCGACGCTTTCGCGCAGTCCGGCAGTAAACCCGATGCGCGGGATCTCGTCAATGAACGCGTCGCAGGCTTCCTCGGACGCGAACGCCATGGTCAGCCGCACCCGCCGCACCAGGGAAAGATCGCCGTCCCGATGCTGTACCGACTTGATGTACGCCGCGTTTTCCACGGACTGGAGCTTTGCGTCGTCGGGGAACAGCAGGCGGTAGTAGGTCGCGTACTGCGGTTCGGTGACGTGTCCGCAGGTGATCTGCAGCTTTGATTCGGCACGGCAGATCGCGGAAACACGGTGGATCAGCGCTTCATCGGCGGTGTAGAAATAGAACTGCACCAGATTTTTGAACCCGATCCCGCCGATAAAGATCGCAACGTCCTCAAGCTGCTCGGCAAGCGCATGCTGCAGCGCCGTCGTGCGGCGCTCCTCCGCGCGGGAAAACGCCGAAGCCTTGGGATCGCGCGGCGCGATGCTGACAAATACGAGCTGGGTGTACGCCAAGGAGGGGAGCAGCTCCCAGTACTGGAGATCCACCTGAAAAACCGCTTCCCGATCGTCCAGCTCCCACTCGTATTTCAGCCAATCAGTCATGGATCAGAACGGCCTTGATGCGGCGCACGCCGCTCGACGACGCCTCTTCCTTCTTGATTTCAAACCGGCCGAGGTCGCCGGTGTTCTTTGCGTGCGGGCCGCCGCAGATCTCTTTTGAGAACCTGCCCATCGTATACACCTTGACCTTTTCGCCGTACTTGCTTTCAAAGAGACCGATCGCGCCCTGCGCCTTCGCTTCTTCGACGGTCATCTCCTCGCAGGTGATCGGAACCTTGGCGGCGATCGCTTCGTTGACGAGCCGCTCGACTTCCTTCAGCTCTTCCGGCGTGACCTTGCGTCCGAAGCTGAAATCGAACCGCAGGCGTTCGGCGGTGATGTTGCTGCCCTTCTGCGAAACGCTGTCGTCGTTCAGCACCTTGCGAAGCGCGGCCTGCAGCAGATGCGTCGCCGAATGCAGCGCCGCGGTCGCCTCGCTGTTGTCGGCAAGACCGCCCTTGAACCGCTGTTCCGCGCCCGCCTGGGATTTCTTCTGATGCTCCTCGAACGCCGCGGCAAAGCCCTGCTCGTCGACCGAAACGCCTTTCTCCTTTGCAAGCTCGACCGTGAGCTCGATCGGGAACCCGTAGGTGTCGTAGAGATGGAACGCCGATACGCCGTCGATGGCGGTTCCGTCGAGATTTGCGATCAGCTTGTTGAATTCCTTGATGCCCTTCTTCAGCGTGTCCGCAAAGCGGTTTTCCTCCTTGCGAAGCTCGGACAGAATCTTTTCGCGGTTCTCATTGAGCTCGGGATACACGTCCCCGTACTGCGCGATGATCTGTTCCGCGATCGTGCAAAGCGCATAGCGCGGCAGATTGAGCTGCGACGCAAAGCGGATGCTGCGGCGAATGAGACGGCGGAGGATATACCCCTGGTCGACATTCGACGGCGTGACGCCGCGCTGATCGCCCAGAATGAACACGGCGCAGCGGGTGTGATCCGCAATGATCCTAAACGCGCGGGTCGTCTCGGGATCGTCGTGATACCCTTTGTGCGAGAGCGTTTCGATCAGCCTGATGACGTCCCGGAACGCGTCGGTATCGAATACGCTCTCCACGCCCTGCAGCGTTGCGACCGTGCGGTCAAGCCCCATGCCGGTATCGACGTTTTTCTGCTCCAGCGGCTCAAAGACGCCGTCGCGGACCTTGTTGTATTCCATAAAGACGTTGTTCCAGATCTCCAGATACTTATGACAGTCGCAGCCGGCTTTGCAGTCGGGACCGCAGGGCGCGGCGCCGGTGTCGTAGAAGATCTCGGTATCCGGACCGCAGGGACCGGTCTGTCCGGCGGGTCCCCACCAGTTGTGCTTTTTCGGCAGGTATACGATATGAGAGGGATCGGCGCCCATCTCGACCCAGCGATCGTGCGCTGTCGTGTCGCGGGGCGCGTCCGCGTCGCCCTCGAAGCAGGTGAAATACAGCCTGTCCTTCGGGATGCCGAGCCATTTTTCATCCGTCAGAAACTCCCACGAATACGCAATGCTTTCCTTCTTGAAGTAGTCGCCCAGCGACCAATTTCCGAGCATTTCGAAGAACGTGCAGTGGGACGCGTCGCCGACCTCGTCGATGTCGCCGGTGCGGACGCATTTCTGCACGTCGCACAGCCGCTTGCCTTCGGGGTGCTTTTCCCCCATCAGGTACGGCACGAGCGGATGCATGCCCGCCGTGGTAAACAGCACGGTCGGGTCGTTTTCGGGAATCAGGGAGGCGGAGGAGATCACCGCGTGCCCCTTGGAACGGAAAAAGTCCAGATAAAGCTTTCGCAATTCCTTTGCGGTTAATGAACGCATACTGTTTGTTCCTTTCGTAAATACATCAACCTTTATTTTATGAAATTCCAGCTTATTTGTCAATGAAAAAACCGCCCCGGGCACCCGGAGCGGAAAAGATCGCGGATCATTCGGATTCGGTATACAGAATATCGTGACTGACCGGCGTATAGAACCGCTCGCGCACGCGATCGGGATCGCGCGTTTCGCCCATGATCCACATGAGCTTGGCGACAGCAGCTTCGGTGGTCATGTCGAACGCTTCGATGATGTTCTGCTGTTTTAAGGCGTGTCCGACCTGGTACACGGTGAGGTTGCTGCCCTCGTTCTGCACCTGCGTCGTGATCATGATGAGCTTTCCGGCCTTGATCCCGCGCTCGATCGCGGCGCGGAAACAGCCGTCGTTTCCCTCGGGAAGTCCGCCGACGCCGAAGCTTTCGATGATCACCGCATCAAACCGGTCGAGCGCATAGTTCAGCATGCCCGCGTCCGTGCCCGGGATCAGCTTCACAAGCCCCACGCTGTCGTTCAGCGCGTGCGAGAATGCCGCGCGTTCGCGATACCCGAGATCGATGTAGTGCAGCACGCGCCCGTCCTGCAAAACCGCAAGCTCCGGGAAATTGATGCTCGCAAAGGCGGAAAAGCTCTTACTGCGCACCTTCTTTGCGCGCGTTCCGAGGATCACGCTGCCGTTGAACACGATCGAAACGCCCGACGCGCGCTCGTCGCACGCGTAGGTGAACGCGTCGGAGAGGTTCTGCTTTGAGTCGGTCACGTCCATGCTGATGGGCTTTTGCGCGCCGGTCAGCACGACGGGCTTTTGCGAGTTCCGAATGAGGTAGGAGAGGGCGGCGGCGGTGTACGCCATCGTATCGGTGCCGTGGCTGATAACGAATCCGTCGTACGCGTCGTAGTGCGTTTCCACGCACCGCGCGATGGACAGCCATCCGCTCGGCGACATATTCGTGCTGTCGACGCTCATCAGCTGGATGCAGTCGACCGCGCACAGCTCGCTGACCCGCGGGATGTAGCGGAGAAGCTGTGTTGAGTCCAGTTTCGGCGCAAGACCGTCGTCGGTCATTTCCGAGGCGATCGTGCCGCCCGTTCCGATCAAAAGAATCTTTTTCATACGTCCAGTATAGCCGCTTTCGAGAAAAAAAGCAACGGAAAAAAACCGTTGCTTCAGGCTGTCGGTTCAAAGGGGTCAGACCGTTTGCGGCGATGTTTCATCAAAGAAATACCAGTCGGAGGAAAAGGCAGAATCTGCCTTTTCTTTTCACTATTTCGCCGCAAACTATCCGTGTTTTCAATCGGTCGCATACTTTAGTATAGCTCCGTCGTGAAAACCCGAATTCTGCCTCCCTTTCCAACAGCCTGCTCAGCGTGTCAAAAGGCTTTTTGACACGCTGAAGCAACGGAAAAACCGTTGCTTTCGCGAAAGTAGGAAAGAAAAACGGGATAGCTGTAGACGCTAAGGGACGTCAAAGGAACAGATCATCACAGACGCGTCATTTAAGTTCTGCGCGTCTTCGTTTGTAAATCGGAAATCCTTGACGAATCGGTACGTGCCGGCAGGGAGTTCGCCGTACAGGAGATCCCATTCGACGTTCATCACAAACGCGTCGTCCGGTGCGATCAGATATTCCTCCGCCGTCCAATCGGGCGTTCCGATATCGATGTCATACCATGCGCCGTTTTGTAAAACCTGTAATCTGAATTCCGCACCGAACGCAATATACCGATCCCCGATGTTTTGCAGACGGAATCGGGCGCCTTTTGCCGACAGGGAATCCGTCTCAACGGACATCAAAACGGACGAATCGTTTTCCATCTCTTCCGTGTGCTTCTCGACCGGCCAGGGATATTTGGGCCCTCCACAACCGATCGAAACGATCAGAATGGCAGCAAGAAAACCGATCAACAGCTTTTTCAAAAAACCACCTCCTTAAGGACAAGAATGATAACGGTATGGGTTAAAAAGGTTTCTGTGCCGCGCGCTTACCGGGATGTCGAAGTACTTTTCCGTGACCGTTCTCGATGGGTTTATCGTATTCACCATCTTTTGAACTGTCGAAACTCAGAACATATAAAGCATTCCAAATGATATATCAATTACATTTATATTATATAATAAAAATAGCAAAACGTCAACAGATTGTCAGAAAAAATTAAGAAAAAACGAGGAACAAATTCGCATTCATAAGGAATCCGCTATTTGTGGTAAAACACAAAACGGGACCGCAGATGCGATCCCGTATTTGTCAGATTGTTCTTACAGACCGTAGCGCTTTTTGAAGCGATCGACCCGTCCGCCGCTGTCTACCAGCTTCTGCCGACCGGTGAAGAACGGATGGCACTTGCTGCAGATTTCGACCTTCAGCTCGCCCTTGGTGGAGCCGGTAAGGAAGGTCTCGCCGCAGGCACAGCGCACGACCGCTTCGCCGTAAGACGGATGAATAGCATTCTTCATGTATTATCACTCCTTCGTCGTGTAATGCATTACCGACGGCTATTATACCACACCGCCGCAAAAAAGCAAGAAAAACTTTTTTTTCAAAAGTTTTTTCGGCATCAACGCGTGGGATTGGTTTATGGCGAGTTCTCTGCTTTGTCATGTTTTGCGCGTTTCGTATACGGCTTCGGCTACTCGCTTAATGCTTGAGGGGGGGATTATCAAAAAAAGGAGAAAACAATTGCTGCCCTGTGCAGCAAAATGCCACGATCGACCGTATTTATGGTGAGGACCGATTGAAGGAACGGCGCAGGTTCCTGCGGCACAGGAGCATGAAAAAACCGGATACGCATTGACACCCCGTAAAAGATATGGTATTTTATGAAAGGGCAAGCAACGTATCCGATCCGGGTGCGCTGGTTGCTTTTTTGTCGGAAACGAATGATAGCGTTTTATAAAGAAGGAAAGAAGGGAGTTCTTATGAAAACAAAAATTCTGTCCGTATTGCTCGCGCTGCTGATGGTGCTCTCCGTCATTTCCGTTGGGTTTGCGGATACCGATGCAGAGAATGAAGCCGAGCCGTACGATCAGGCGGCGGAGCCTGAAACGCTCGAGGAACCGGAAGAGCTCGAAGCCGTCGTACCTGTCAGGAACGCGGATGAAACGTACTCGGGCGAATGCGGTGAGAGTCTCACCTGGGTATTTGATCCCGAAACCGGCACGCTGACGATCACCGGCAGCGGAGCAATGGAAAACTATGATCTGTTCTTCCTTGATTATGAAAACTACGACGTGCCGTGGTTTGCGTTTCTGAACGACATCACCAAGATCGTTTTGCCGAACGGGCTGAGCGGCATCGGAACCGGCGCTTTCAAAAATTGTATCAACGTAGCGGAGATCCGAATTCCGGGAAGCGTAAAGAAAATCGGAGCGGACGCGTTCAACGGCTGTACGGGATTGAAGGAACTCGTTCTTGCGGACGGCGTTACGGGTATTGACGATGCCGCGTTTTACGGCTGCACGGGTCTGACGAGCATCACGCTTGGGAAAAACGTGAAAGAAATTGCTTTCAACGCGTTTTATAACACCGGCTGGTGGAATGCGCAAAGTGACGGACTGATTTATCTCGATTACATCCTTCTGGGATACAAAGCCGCATGCCCGGAAACGATAACAGTCAAAAACGGAACGCGTGTGATCGCGGAGTCTGCTTTCTTTGAAAACAAAACGCTCAAAAAAGTCAGCCTTCCGAATTCCATTACAGAAATCAACGGATACGCGTTTTGTGGGTGCGGAGGATTGAAGGAAATCACAATCCCGAACAGCAAAGTGCATGTCAGCGTTGCAGCATTTGACTTGTGTGAGGGGCTGAAGGACGTATATTATCAGGGAACGGAAACCCAGCGGAAGAGCAATCTAACGATCGAATCCATGGGAAACGATCCGCTGCTGAACGCAAAATGGCATTATCAGGCAGAACCCGCTCCGTCGTTCAACGGCACGGTCGAGCTGAACAAGGCGGACGTGGAGTATAAGGGAACGACGCCGTACCGCGTCTACAACGGCAAGGCGCAGACCCCGCGCGTGATCGTCAA
>CAJOKM010000062.1 GCA_905235205.1 uncultured Clostridia bacterium
CTTCGCCTTTCAAGGGCATCAGCGCCCGGTAGCGCCACATGCTGTTGTCCCGATCCGCCTTCAGCGTGTCGCGGTTCAGTTCCTTTTTGACCTCGTCGTAGTCAAACAGGATATCCAAAATGCCCTTCTCCCCGCAAGCGGGGCAGGTCATCAGTTCCGGACCGAACGGGTACTCCTTCCCGCAGATGGTGCAGCGATAGCCGTATACGCGTTTCATCTTTCCGCTCCTTTTTTGATCTGCCCCCATCATACACCGTTCCCAATGTCTTTGCAAGTGGCCGAATCGGACTCAAAGAGGTAGCCGCGCTTTTCCAACTGCTCGCGCAGACCTGCGGGACAATCACAGTCCGTGTCGCCGGCGATCAGCCGGTCAATCACACCACGCGTCGGCTCGTCAATGATGTCCTTCGCCCCGGTCAGCGTATTGAACAGGAGCGAATTCTCAGAGTTCAACCGATACAGACCGTAATACTTTGTGAAAAAGCTCATTGATACAAACTCCTATTTTGTGAGGACAATTGAATTTATGGCCGAGCAGCCGTTTTTTTCCGACGATTCGGCAGTAAAGTGGTCCCCAAAATACTACCCTCGGTTTTTTTATAGACCGGTTTCCTTAAGGAAACCAACCCTTGCATTGATGAATTATACTATCAAGTGCAACGGAAGAAGTATGAATGTGTTAGAAAATATTGTGGAGAGAATAAATGCATGCCCTTTGCATGGACTTGCGAACTTAAAGTACTGCGGGCCGAATAGGGACACTTGTAAAGGGTTTAAGGAATAAAAGGAGAGAAAAAATGATTTCATTAAATAATTTGTTGTGGAGTGATTTTGCGCTATCGGCTACGGTTCAGCCCTGCAGACCGAACTGCGGTCCCAATTCCTGGGCATGCATACTGAAGGTGTGTGACGAAAATTTCTGCAATCCAGTTTGGATTTGTGCGAAAAAGCGTTGCAGTTGGAATGAAGGAGATCATTGTGCGCCTATTTATTGTCCCATGAACGGCAGCGATAGATGCCCCGATTATTCTCCACCGTTCTGCGCGACAAACTGCTGAAGACCAACACGTTTTTGTCTATAGCAACAGAGGATGTCTCAATTAGGTAATAGGTCGGGTACACGAAGCCAACATTGGTTGATGTACGACAACTCCCAAAGAGTGATTATTGATTAGCGGATGAATAATTCGACGTTTGCGCTGTGGACGTAAAGCATCAAGCCGCCCGTCGTTGCCGGGCGGCTTGAAAATAAGAGAGGAGATTGGGAAATGATATTCTTTACAAAATACAGCAGCCTATATAAGCTCAGCTCGGAAATGACGCTTTTGTTCAATACGCTGACCGGGGCGAAGGATATCATCGATGAACCGACACGCGCGATCATCGAACGGTTGATGCAGGGGGATATGGACGTTGAATGCCCTGCCGACCTACGCGAGCAGCTCCAGAAGCGCGGCTATCTGTTTGAGTCCGAAGAGAAGGAGTGCGAACAGTTGGCGCAGATGCATGAGATCACAAAGAAGATCAACGAGCAGTCGACGATCCCGAACTACATCATCTGTCCGACGATGGGCTGCAATCTGCGCTGCATCTACTGCTTTGAGAGCAACGACTTGCATGAGGAATGCGCCGTTATGAGCATGGAGCAGCTGGAAGGGATTCTCTCCATGATCGATGAGAGTTACCGGAAGGCCGAAGAGCAGGCGGCCGAAAAAGCCGAAGCCGAAAAACAGTTGGAGGAGAAGCAGCGCCGCGAAGATGGAAACTGTGAAGCTGAAAACTGTGAAGCCGAAAAATGTGAAAGCGAAAGCTGCGAAAACCAGAGACGGCATTTCAAAGGCGGATTGATGCTGTTCGGCGGTGAGCCGCTTTTGCCGATCAACCGCAAGATTATTGAGAGGATCTATGAGTTCGCCAAGGAAAGAAACTTCCAGGTCGACATCATCACGAACGGTACGAACATTACAGCGTATGCCGGTATTCTGAAGGAAAATGCCGATAGAAATCACGCTGGACGGTGACAAGGAGATCCATGACACACGCCGCATCCGCGCGGACGGCAGTGGAACATTCGAAAAAGTCTGCGAAGGCGTCACCGAGGCGCTGAAACTCGGTGTCGAGGTATCCCTGCGTGTTAACGTTGACAAAGACAATCTGGAGCGTCTTCCGGGGTTGACAGAGGTTTTTAAAGAACACCACTGGACGGATTATCCGAACTTCGGTCCATACCTCTCTCCGGTTGAATGCTACGAGGAAACCGGTGCAGACAATACGCTGACGGACGCCGATATTCTGGAATACGTCTATAAAACCGGCCTATATGGAAATGATCATCCCGCATTCTATAACGTCGGACCAACAACCGGCCTGATCGAAGCGTTTTTCCGGAACGAAATGTGGAACACCAGTTTTTGTGGCGCGGCAAAAGGTCTGAACTATCTCTTTACGCCGAACGGTAAGGTTTATCCGTGCCTCACATTCTGCGGAAACGATGCGTACACGATTGGAACCTATCAGGGCGACAAGATAACCATGAACGAGCAGCACAGCAAGTGGAAGAACCGCGATCCGTTTGAAATGAAAAACTGCAAGGATTGCAAGTATCTGCTGCTCTGCAGCGGCGGCTGCCCAGCGCGGCCCAACGCAAATGCAGAGGAATGCACGATTCGACCGACTTACGACCGGATCATCGAGTTGTTCGTCAACCATAACAGTGGCGCTTATCTGAAGGCGCTGGAACAGCATAACAATCAGCAGGAAGAAAAGAAGGAACAGAAACAAGCATAGTCAATTTACCAATCTTATCGTTTGATAAGGTCAACGATTTCTTCTAGGAAGCGGCGCGCTCTGCGTGCCGCTTTTGCTGTAGGCAGAAGAACCATTTTGAGAAACGGTTGCGCGGCGGGGAGAAATCGTGTATACTATATACAGCAATATAAACGAAGGAGTGTGGCTTTATGATCCTGATCGGAAACGGCAGAGTGGTGACGAGAAACGGCGCGGAGTTCTTTGAAAACGGCGCGGTCGCCGTCGATGGACGGTTCGTGAAAGAGGTCGGAACAACGGCGGAGCTGCGGGCAAAGTATCCGGACGCGGAGTGGATCGACGCGCGTGGCGGCGTGATTATGCCGGGGCTGATCAACATGCACAACCATATCTACAGCGCGTTTGCAAGAGGGCTCAGTATCCGCGGCTATAACCCGCACAACTTCAACGATATCTTAGAGGGCATGTGGTGGAAGATCGATCGCTGCCTCACCAAAGAAAACGATTATTGGTCGGCGAAGGCAGTTTACGCAGACTGCATCAAAAACGGCGTGACAACCGTGTTTGATCACCACGCGAGCTTTTTTGACATCCCGGGCTCGCTCGATGAGATCAGCGAGGCGGCAAGGGAATACGGCGTGCGCACCTCGCTTTGCTACGAGGTTTCTGACCGCGACGGCGAAGAAAAGCGGATGCAGTCGATCCTCGAAAACGAGCGCTTCATCAAAAAAGCGTCGGCTGACGACAGCGACATGCAAAAGGGCATGATGGGCCTGCATGCGGCGTTCACGCTTTCGGAAAAGACGCTTGAGGACTGCCTCGCGCACGGCGGCAGGGAAGCCGGCTTCCACGTGCATTGTGCGGAGGGACCCGGCGACGTGCAGGATTCCTTGGACAAGTACGGCAAGCGCATCATTAACCGGTTCTATGACGCGGGAATCTTGGGCAACAAGACGCTTGCGATCCACTGTGTGCATATCAACAAGGCGGAAATGGAGCTTCTGAAGGCGACCGACACCGCGGTGGTGCACAATCCGGAATCGAACATGGGCAACGCGGTCGGCTGCGGTCCGGTCATCCACATGAAAAAGCTCGGGCTTTTGCTGGGGCTCGGGACTGACGGCTATACGAACGACATGCTGGAAAGCTACAAGGTCGGCAACATTATCCATAAGCATAACCTGTGCGATCCGACGGTTGCTTGGGGCGAGATCCCGGATATGCTGTTCAATGGAAACGCCGAGATTGCGGGGCGGTACTTCAACGCGCCTTTGGGCGTACTGAAACCCGGCGCGTACGCCGATATCATTGTGACCGATTACGATCCGCTGACGCCGATGGACGGAAGCAACATCAACTCGCATATTCTGTTCGGCATGAACGGCAGAAGCGTGGTGACCACGATGTGCAACGGTCGCGTACTGATGAAGGATCGCGAGCTCCTGGTCTGTGACGAGGCGGAGCTCATGGCAAAATGCCGCGAGAGCGCGAAAAAGCTCTGGGCGGCGGTCAACGCATAAGAGGAGGAACGAACCATGTCCGAAAGAATGACGCCGATCCCGTTTCGGGATTTGATGGAATGGGTGCTCTCTGAATACAAGACCGGCAGCGTGTTCGGGATCAAGCGTCCGTACAAGCCTGTGTCGGGAAAGTTTCTTTCGATCTTCGGTGAAACGCTCGAAACGCCGTTCGGTCCGGCCGCCGGTCCGAATACGCAGCTTACGCAAAACATCCTTGCGGCGTATTACGCCGGCAGCCGATTCTTTGAACTCAAGACGGTGCAGATCATGGACGGCGAGGAGCTTGCGGCATGCATCGGCAGGCCGTGCATCGTGGCGAAGGACGAGTGCTACAACTGCGAGTGGTCGACCGAGCTCACCGTAGAGCAGGCGCTCGAGGAGTATGTCAAGGCATGGTTCATGCTGAAGCTGTTCACAAAGGAATTCGGCTGGGGCGACCCGAACGGGTTCATCTTCAACATGAGCGTCGGTTACGACTTTGCGGGCATCACATCTCCAAAGATCGACGCGTTCATCGAAGGGCTGAAGGACGCATCCAAAACAGGAATTTGGAACGAATGTCTCGAATGGACGCGGGCGAATCTTGACCGGTTTGAGCACATCGACGAAGCATACCTTGCGTCAATCAATCCGCATGTGTGCACGTCGATCACGCTGTCCACACTGCACGGCTGTCCGCCGCAGGAGATTGAGCGCATCGCGCAGTATCTGATCGAGGTCAAGCATTTGAACACCTTCGTGAAGTGCAATCCGACGATCCTCGGCTATGCGTATGCGCGAAAGACGCTTGACGACCTCGGCTTTGATTATGTCGTATTCGACGAGCATCATTTCAACGAGGATCTGCAGTACCGCGACGCGATCCCGATGTTTACACGCCTGCTGGCGCTGGCGAAGGAGACCGGCGTGACGTTCGGACTGAAGCTTTCCAACACGTTTCCGGTCGACGTCACACAGAACGAACTGCCGAGCAATGAGATGTACATGTCCGGACGCGCGCTGTATCCGCTGACGATCGAAATGGCGAAGCGTATGAGCGAGGCGTTTGACGGAAAACTCCGGCTGTCGTTTTCGGGCGGCGTTGACGCGTTCAACATTGCCGATCTGTTCAAGGCGGGCATCTGGCCGATCACGCTTGCCACGACCATCTTAAAGCCGGGCGGCTATCAGAGGCTCACACAGCTCGGAGAGATCGTCGATGCGCTTCCTTACGAGCCGTTTACCGGCGTCAGGGTCGGCTCGGTCGCGATGCTTTCGAAGCAGGCGCGCGCGTCTGTCCGAAACACAAAACCGATAAAACCGCAGCCGAAGCGCAAGCTGGACGAAAAGGTGCCGCTGTTTGATTGCTTCACCGCACCGTGCACGCACGGCTGCCCGATCGGGCAGGATATCCCGCAGTATATCGAACTGGTGGGCAAGGGCGATTATGACGGCGCGCTGAAGCTGATCGTCGAGAAGAACCCGCTGCCGTTTATCACAGGCACGATCTGCCCGCATCACTGCGCGGACAAGTGTACCAGAAATTTCTATGAAGAATCGATCCGCATCCGCAGAGCAAAGCTGACTGCGGCGCAAAACGGGCTTGATGCGGTATTAAAGACGCTGAAACCCGCGGCGCCGAACGGGAAAAAGGTTGCCGTCATCGGCGGCGGACCCGCGGGTATGGCGGCGGCTTTCTTCCTTGCCCGGCAGGGTACAGCCGTTACGCTGTTCGAAAAACGGGAAAAGCTCGGCGGCATCGTGCGTTATGTGATCCCGGCGTTCCGCATCGGTGAGGAAGCGATCGACAGCGACGTAAAGATCCTCGAAACGATGGGCGTGGAGATTCGTACAAACACCGTCGCACCGAACGCGGACGCCTTGGTCCGGGACGGTTATACCGACATCGTCTATGCGGTCGGCGCGTGGGCGGAAGGCAATATGCGGCTTGAAACCGGTGAGGCGATGAACGTCATCCGCTTCCTTGAGGAAGGCAAAGCAGGCACGCTGGAACCGCTCGGCGAGAACGTGGTTGTGATCGGCGGCGGCAACACCGCCATGGACGCGGCACGCGCGGCAATACGCGAGAAAGGTGTGAAGCATGTGCGGCTCGTGTATCGGCGCACCGCGCGGTTTATGCCGGCGGACGAGGAGGAGCTTGAGCGCGCGAAAGAGGACGGCGTGGAGTTTTGCGAACTGCTCGCGCCGGTTGCGTTTGAAAACGGCTCGCTTTTATGCAATGTGATGAAGCTCGGCGAGCCGGATGCAAGCGGCAGATGCAGCCCGGTCGAAACGGGCGAAACCGTCACGCTCCCGTGCGATACGCTGATCGCGGCGGTCGGTGAGAAGATTGAAGCGGACCTGTTTGCGAAAAACGGGATCGCGCTTTCGGAGCGCGGCAAGGTCAAAACCGACGGAAACTTAATGACGAACCGGAAGGGCGTTTATGTGATCGGCGACTGCAATCGCGGTCCCGCGACGGTCGTCGAGGGCATTGCGGACGCGCGCAGGGTTGCGGACGCGATTGTCGGAACGTATCATTACGCGATCTGTGACGGCGCGGCGTCGACCGAAGCGGCATGCTTCGACAAACACGGAGTTTTGAAAGATTACGAGCAGGCGGAAAAGGAGCGCGGGCGCTGCTTAAACTGCGGCACGGTCTGCGAGTGCTGCGTGCAGGTGTGCCCGAACCGTGCAAATATCGCGATTCATGTTCCGGGAAAGTGCATGCCGCAGATTCTGCATATCGATCGTATGTGCAACGAGTGCGGAAACTGCCTCGTGTTCTGTCCGTACGATTCAAAGCCGTACAAGGAGAAGTTTACGCTGTTTAGGACGGAAGCCGAGTTTGACGGCTCCGAAAACAAGGGCTTTTTGCCGCTGTCAGAGCGCGTGGTCAAACTGCGTCTGAACGACGTACGGACGGTCGATCTCGACCGTGACGCGATCGATCCGGACGCGAAGGCGTTGATCGAAACGGTGTTGAAGGAGTATCGGTATCTGATCGGCTGACGACCGAAAGGAGTAATCATGGCAAGCTTCTTTGTCAACGGGCGGCAGGAGAGCTGTCCCGAGAACAAAAAACTGATTCGCTTTCTTCGGGATGATCTGCGGCTTACGAGCGTCAAAAACGGCTGCTCGGAGGGCGCGTGCGGCACCTGTACTGTTTTGATCGACGGCAAGGCGACAAAGGCGTGCGTGCAGCAGACCGACCGGCTGGAGAGCAAACAGATCATCACCTGCGAGGGCCTGTCGGCGCGCGAGCGCGAGGTCTACGCCTATGCGTTCACCGAGGCGGGCGCCGTGCAGTGCGGGTTCTGTACGCCGGGCATGGTGATGGCGGCAAAGGCGCTGCTGGACCGTGAACCGAACCCGACGACCGCGCAGATCAAGGATGCGATCCGTATGAATATCTGCCGCTGCACCGGTTACAAAAAGATCGAGGAAGCGATTCTTCTGGCGGCGGAGGTGTTCCGAAACGGAGAGGCGGTCCCGCATCGCGCTTTGAAAGGAATCGTGGGTGAAAACCTCGATCGTGTCGACGCGCCGGGTAAAGCGCTCGGCGAGGCGCTGTACGCGGACGATCTGTACTTTGACGGCATGTTGTACGGCACGGCGGTGAGAAGCAAGTATCCGCGCGCGCGTGTGCTCAGCATCGATACGGCCGCGGCAAAGGCTTATGAGGGCGTTGTGTGCGTGCTGACCGCGGACGATATTCCCGGCACGCAGAAGATCGGTCATTTGAAACAGGATTACGACGTGATGATCCCGGTGGGCAAGGTCACGCATTTCTTAGGCGACGCGATTGTGCTCGTTGCGGCGGAAACGGAGGCGCAGGCGCGCGCGGCGGCGGCGCTTGTCAAAGTTGAGTATGAGGAGCTTCCTCCTGTGCTCGATATGCTGTCGGGACTCAAAGATGAGATTCTCGTGCACGAATCAAACGGCACGAACGTGCTGTCTCACGAGCATCTTGTTCGCGGCAACGCCGACGAGGTCATCCGAAAAAGCAGATATGTGGTCACAAACCGCTATTCGACGCCGCCGACGGATCACGCGTTTTTGGAGCCGGAGTGCGCGGTGGCAATGCACGAGGGCGACGGGATGCGGATCTATTCGGGCGATCAGGGCGTTTATCAGACCCGCAAGGAATGCGCGCAGATGCTGGGACTCGAACCGGACAAGGTCCGCGTGACCGCCATGATGGTCGGCGGCGGGTTTGGCGGCAAGGAGGATATGAGCGTGCAGCATCACGCGGCGCTGCTTGCGTGGCACACGCGCCGTCCGGTCAAGGTCGCGTTCTCGCGCGCGGACGGAAAGCCTTTTGATCCATCCGAAGCGCCACGCAATGGAGATGGAGTTCACCACCGCCTGCGACGAGAACGGCTATCTGACTGCCATGAAAGCGACGATTGTGTCCGATACGGGCGCGTACGCGTCGCTCGGCGGACCGGTTCTGCAGCGTGCTTGCACGCATGCGGCAGGACCCTACAACTATCAGAACATTGACATCGACGGCAAGGCAATCTATACGAACAATCCGCCTGCCGGCGCGTTTCGCGGGTTCGGCGTGACGCAGAGCTGCTTTGCGACCGAGTGCAATCTGAATCAGCTTGCGGAGCTTGTCGGCATTTCGGCGTTTGAGATCCGCTATCGCAACGCGATCCGTCCGGGACAGGTGCTGCCCAACGGACAGATCGCAGACGAGACGACCGCGCTTTTAGAAACGCTCGAAGCGGCAAGACCGATCCTCGAACGTGATCCGAACGCGGGCATTGCCTGCGCGATGAAAAACGCGGGACTCGGCGTCGGCATTCCGGATACGGGACGCTGCCGCATCGAGGTCAAAGGCGGAGAAGTGTATCTGCATTCGTCCGCGGCCTGCATCGGACAGGGCATGGGCACCGTGCAGACGCAGATGGCGGCGGAGATTCTGAACATTCCGCACGAGCGCGTGCATTACTGTGCGCCCGATACGGCGCTTGCGCCGGATTCCGGCAATACGACCGCGTCGCGGCAGACCCTGTTCACAGGCGAAGCGGTTGTGCGCGCGGCAAGGCAGGTCAGAGAAGCGCTCGAAAAAGCGGGCTCCTGGGACGCGCTCGAAGGGCAGTCGTTTTTCGGAGAGTATACGGGCGTGACGGATAAGCTCGGCAGCGACAAGCCGAATCCGGTGTCGCATATCGCCTACGGCTACGCGACGCACGTTGTGGAGCTCAACGACGACGGAACGATCAAGCGCGTGACCGCGATCCATGATCTCGGCGTAGCGGTCAATCCGCGCGCCGCGGAGGGGCAGATCGAGGGCGGCGTGGTGATGGGACTCGGATATGCGCTTACGGAGGATTTTCCGCTCGAGAACGGAAAACCGACCGCAAAGTACGGTACGCTCGGACTGTTCCGCGCAGACAAAACGCCGCCGGTCGACGCCGTACTGGTGGAAAAGGCGACAAAGGACGGGCTCGCCTGCGGCGCAAAGGGTATCGGTGAGATCTGCACGATTCCGACTGCTCCCGCCGTACAGAACGCGTACTATAACCGCGACGGCGTGTTCCGTACGAAGCTCCCGCTTGACGGCACGCCGTACAGCAGAAAGAAATGATACCGAAATGCAAGCCGGAGGGAAAGACCTCCGGCAGCTTTTTATTTTCGCACCTTCTTTTCGAGCAGCGCGACCGCGTAGTACATCAGAGCGGCGAGCACGCAGAGAATCATGACCGACGCCATGACGAGGTCGAGCTTGAACACCTGCCCGCCGTAAACGATCAGATAGCCGAGACCCGCCTTTGAGACGAGGTATTCTCCGACGATCACGCCGACCCAGCTCATGCCGACCGAGATCTTCAAAGCCGAGATCAGATCGGGGATTCCCGAAGGTAAAACGACCTTTGTAAAGATCTGCAGCTTCGTTGCACCGAGTGTGCGCATCAGAAGCTGTTTTTCGTCGGTTGCCGCAAGAAACCCGTTCAGAACGGTCACGGTGGTCACGACCAGAGAGACCAGAACGCCCATCACGACAATCGAGGTCATGCCGGCGCCGAACCACACGATCAGCACCGGACCGAGCGCAATCTTCGGAAGCGCGTTCAACACGACAAGATAGGGGTCGAGTATGCGGTTCAGCCGCGGAAGCCACCACAGAAGAACGGCAAAGAGCGCGCCGAGGAGCGTTCCGAGCAGGAACCCGAGCACGGTCTCGAGAAGCGTTGTTCCGATATGCAGCCAAAGAGAACCGTCGGAATACAGCCGCACGACCGTTGCAAGGATGCGCGAAGGGGAGGATAGGATGAACGGATCGAACCATCTGAGATCCGCTCCGAGTTCCCACAGCAGCACAAACCCGATCAGAATTCCGATGCGGGCGAGTCGGACAAGCCGCGTATTGCGGCGGATGGTTTTGAGATAGCGCGCATGCGCTTCGGATACGGCGGTCGGTTTCATGCGTGCAGTTCCTCCCAGATGCGGTCAAAATAATCATGGAATTCCGGCTGCCTGCGCCGTTCAAGCGGCGACAGCGACGGCAAAAACCCGATCGGGATCAGACGCTTCAGCGAGGCAGGGCGTGCGGAAAACACCGCGACCCGATCCGCCATGGAAACCGCTTCGGAGATATCGTGGGTCACGAGGATCGCCGTCTTATGTTCCCTCCGGATGATGCGATACACCTCGTCGCTTAGATTCAGCCGCGTCTGATAGTCGAGCGCGGAGAACGGTTCGTCCAGGAGCAGCAGGTCGGGTTCGATCGCAAGCGTGCGGATCAGCGCAACCTTCTGCCGCATGCCGCCGGAAAGCTGCTGCGGCTTATAGGTGCGAAACTCGTTTAGACCGTAGGTATCCAAAAGCCGCAATGCGCGCGCTTTCGCATCGTCGGTCAGGCGATGCTGCACCTCAAGCCCCAAAAGCACGTTATTTTCGACGGTGCGATGATCCAGGAGATGATCGCGCTGCAGCATGTATCCAAGCCGCACATCCGGCGACGCGAACCGGACGCTGCCCGCGGTCGGCTGCATCAGTCCCATGATCAGCGAAAGCACCGTCGTTTTTCCGCATCCGGACGGACCGACGATCGCGAGAAACTCCCCCTCATACACGGTCAGATTCAGGTCATTTATGGCAGCCGTTTCGCCTTCGACCGTGTGATAGGCAAGCGAAACGGAGGAAAGGTTTAAAAGTTCGGATGACATAGCCATTCTCCTTTTGTGTACTTATCCTTATCGTATTCCGAATTGCCAAACGGCGTTCCGTCACCGATCCGCTGCTGATCGCGTATGATAGAAAGAAAAGGAGGGGACCGTATGCGAAAAACCTGCGAGCGAAAACGAAAGGCAAAACGGCTGCTGCTGGTTGCGGTCGGCGCCGCGTGCGCGGCGCTGGTCCTGTACTGCGTGCCGTGGTGGATCTTTCTCCTGATCGGCGTCGCATCGCTTCTTTTGGCAGGCTGGAAACTGCTTTCCGACTGAGCACGAATTAACCGATTGTTCACCTTCCGGATACATTTCCTGTGATATACTGTATCCTGTAGAGGTATATCGGAGGCGCACATGAGAAAACTCTGGAAGAACAGACCCCTGTGGATCGCGCTGATTGCGATCGTTCTTTTGATCGTACTGGCGGCGTTTACGGCGGGCAACCGATCGCTGCCGCTCAGCGACGGTTTGTTCCGTACGGCGGCCGCGCCGGTCTCCGCGTTTTTGCACAGCGCGCAGAACGCCGTCGGGGATTTCTTCGTGCGCGTATTCAATCCGTCGGGCGTACAGGCGGAGAACGAACAACTCAAAGAGACGCTGCTGCAGCTGAAGCAACAGCTTGCGCTGCTGGATGAAACCGAAAAGGAAAACGCGCGGCTGACCGAGCTTTTGAATTATGCGCAGGCGAATCCGAATATGCAGTATGTGACGGCGTCGGTCATCGCGCGCGACAGCAATCCGTATATCGATATGATCACCTTAAACGCGGGCTCGCGCAACGGCGTCACCGAGAAAGCCGCGGTTATCTGCGCGGACGGGATCGTGGGACGCGTTTTTGAAGTCGGACCGAACTGGTGCCGCGTCAAAACCATGTGCAGCGATGAAATGCGCATCAGCGTTATGGTACAGCGCACGCGCGACGAGGGCATGCTCGGCGGTCTGTATGAAGAGGACGGACTGTTGATCGGCACGATGCTCTACTACCTGCCGGGAAAACCGGACATCGAGGTCGGCGACGTCATCCGCACAAGCGGTATCGGCGGGTTTTTCCCGAAGGGGCTGTACGTCGGCAAAGTGCTTTCGGTGAATGAGAACGGCAAGGGCAGCTATGACGCGATCGTCTCCATGGACGTCGATTTTGTGCATCTGGAAGACGCGCTGATCATCGTCGGCGTAGATGAGGCGGTGCGATGAAAAGGCTGTTTCTGCTGATCCCGCTCACGGTTATAGCGATCCTTTTCGACTGCTTCCTGTTTCCTGCGCTGTCGCAGAACGGGATTCGTCCGCTTTTGGTGCTTTCGCTCGCGCTTGCCGCGACGGCAGCGACGAAAGTGCAGGACGGGATCGTGATCGCGCTGATCGGCGGACTTCTGTGTGATCTCTTCTGTAATCCGTATCTGGGATTCTCCGCGGCGGCATATCTTGCTGCGGTTTGTATTCTGTACGGCTTCGTTCGGAAAAATCAACCGAAACTGCCGCTTCTGCTGATATTCGCACTGATCGCCTGCACGGCGGCGGAAGCGATGGTGTTCGTGTTTTCTTTGATCATCGGCGCGAGGTTTCCGATCCGCACACGGCTGCTGCTTTCCGTACTGCCGTCGCTTGTGCTGGAATCGCTCGCGGTACTGCCGCTTGCGGCGCTGCTTCGTGTAAAAGGGAAAGGAACGTTTGACCGCAGATGAAACGCGGGGAGAAAGGCAAACTGAATACGCGCATCTGGATGCTCATCGGTGTATTCGTCGTGCTGCTCGGCGTTCTTCTGATCTTTTTGGACAAGCTGGCCATCCGCGAAACCGAAGCGTATTCGGCGGCGGTACAGCAGACGACCCGCGTTACCACCTATCAGTCGGGCAACCGCGGTACGATCACCGACCGCAACGGCGTTGTGCTCGCTTATGACGAAACGACCTATAACGTCCTGTTTTACCGGGATCCGAACAACCGCACGCCGATCGACAGCGCGCGCTATACGCATTCGCTGATCGAAGCGATCCGCATCATTGAGGAGGGCGGCGGAGAAACGATCGACACGTTTTATATCACAATGGATTCCGACGGCACGTTCGCGTACGATTTTCGCACGTCGAGCGAAACGGTCGCCGCGGCGCGCAAAAAAAACTTTGTCGACGCGTGCAATTTCAGCAATCCGGACCTTACCGCAGAGGAAGCGTATCTGATTTTGCGCAATTCGTGGTGCATCCCGGACGACATGCCGTTCGAAGAGGCAAAAAAGATCATGTCCATCCGCCAGGAAGCGGTCATGAACAGCTATCGCGCGTTTGAGGGCGTGCGCATTGCGTACGACGTTTCGCTTGCCGTCGTGACCGAACTGGATATGGCGAGCGAGCGGCTGACCGGAATTCTGACGGAAAAGAGCAGCACCCGCATCTATCCCCAGGGGACGGTCGCGTCGCATATCATCGGATACCTTTCGAAACAGGTCACAAAGGACATGACCGGCATCGGGTATTCCTACGAAGATTTCAAGGCGTTCGATCAAAAAGGGAAAGAGACGAACAACATGCTCGATCTCGGGTATTCGTATAACGATCTCATCGGCATCGCTGGCGTGGAAAAATCGCTGGAAGGGTATCTGACGCCGCATCTTTACGGGCGGCTCGGCACGACCGAGATTTTGAAAAACAAACGCGGCGCGATCGTCGAGGTTCTGGATTCCACACAGCCGACCGACGGTATGAACGTGCGGCTTACGATCGATCTCGAACTGCAAAAGGTCTGCGAGCAGGCATTAAGAGACAATATCGAAGCGACGCGGCAGAAACAGGAAGCGCGTATCAACAGAGACCTGTCCAAATACGAACGGCTGACGAACGGACGCGTGGAGTCGATCAAGCTTGCCGAGACCGGCGCCGTGATCGTGATGAATGTGAAAACGGGCGAGATCCTGGCGATGGCGTCCTGCCCGGACTATGATCCGAACCTGTTCACGGACGGGATCGACGAAGCGGAAAACGAACTGCTGTTCGGCAGCGGAAGCAACCAGCCGACGCTGAACCGCGCGATCGGCATTCGAACCGCGTCCGGCTCGGTGTTCAAGATGGCGACGGGACTTGCGGGACTGATGGAGGGCAAGCTGTCCACCACGGAGCGCATCTCCGACCGCTCGCCGTATTACTACTTTGTCGACGATCCGACCACGAAGGTCGAGCAGAACGCGCCGAGCTGCTGGACAAGCCATCCGTCCAGCCACGCGAACCTGACGCTTTCGCGCGCGCTGACGGTCTCCTGCAACTATTTCTTCTATACGGTCTCCGACCGGGTCGGCATCGAGCGGCTGAACTACTGGGCGGGACGGCTCGGCATGAAGGGCACGACGGGCGTGGAGCTCCCGGGCGAGCTTTCGGTGCAGATCGGCGGGCAGAAGGCGCGTTATGACTGCGAAAAGCCGCTCAGCGAACAGACCTCGTCTCTGCCGCGGCTGATCTATAATCAGATCTACAACCTTTTGAAATCCATTACGGATCAGCACGGATACCAGGTTTCCAACGAAGCGCTTCAGCGCTGTGCCGATCGGCTTCTAAGGCTCATGGACGGCGAGCAGCGCGAGCGGGGCGGCGAGATCCGCGAGATCCTCAAGGAAGAACTGAACATTCCCGTCGGCGTTTCCTATGCGCACACCGCGTGGATCGTCTCGATCTCCACGTGGCTCGAGGAACTGCGCTGGAAACCGACCTATACGATCCAGACCGGCATCGGACAGGGCGTTATGCTGGTCACGCCGATCTCGATCGCGCGCTATATTTCGACGGTCGCGAACCGCGGCACGACGTACAGGGCGACCCTTCTGGACCGCGTGGAAAACCCGGACGGCACGCTGTACTTTGACAATCAGCCCGAAGCGGTCGATGCGATCGCTGCGCCGGACACGTTCTGGAATGAGATCCTGGACGGCATGAAGGGCGTTGTATCGCCGGAGGACGGCGGAACGGCTTCGTCGGTCTTCTCAAAGACGTTCGAGGAGAAAGGATACCTCGATCGCATCAGCGGCAAGACCGGCACGGCGCAGACGTCCGCCACAAACAATATCGACATCGAAAACACCTGCTGGTTCGCCGCGATCACACCGCGGGAGGACCCGGAGATCGCGATCGTCGTGTTCATTCCGAACGGGTTGTCCGGCAGCTCCGGCGCCGTTGCGGTCGAGGAGATTGTCACATACTGGTATGAGCGGCAGGGACAGGGAGCCGCACCGCTTGACGCGTGACGGTGCAACATTTTTGCAACACAGTTATGAAATAATGTTGAACTTTGTCGGGGAACGCTTGCGTTTCCCTCAGCGACGCGATACACTTTCGGTATGGAAAAGACCAAACTGACCGTTCCGTATATCATCCGTAACTGGAACTCGCTGAAGATAAAACAGAAGCGTGCGATCCTCTCCGTCCTGATCGTCGGAGTCGCCGCGGTTCTGTTTTTGGTTGCGCTGATCGTCGGCATTGCTTCGTGCGCGGGAAAAACACCCGAAGCGGAGCCGACGGCAGAAGCGGTATTGCCGATCCCGGCATTGCTGCGTGCGCCCGAGGCGGCGGTCAATCCTGCGGCAGAGCCCGACCGGACGGAGCCGGTCGACGCAAACGCGGACCTTCCCGCGATCGAAGACGGCGAAGATGAGTCGACCGACGGCGAACCGGGCGACGGCGATGCAGCGGAACCGGATTCGGCGGACAATGCGGCAGACGAACCTGAAAGCACGTATCAATCCCTGAAGAAACACGACCGGGGCGAAGACGTCACGGTGCTGCAAAGCCGGCTGATGGAGCTCGGATACCTGGAGATCGAGGAAACGACCGACTATTTCGGAAGCAGTACGGAGTATGCGCTCGTGCTGTTTCAGCGTCAGCATGATTTGAAACAGGACGGCGTTGCCGGCGCGGAGACGCTTGCGCTTCTGTACGGAAACGACGCGCAGCCGTATGTGCTCAAAGAAGGCGCCGAGGGACGCGATGTCAAGATGCTGCAGGAGCAGCTGGTCGAGCTCGGATATCTGTCGAGCGACGAGGTGGATCGCATCTACGGAAGCGTGACGATCGACGCCGTACAGGAGTTCCAAAAACGCAACGGTCTTTCCGCGGACGGCAAAGCGGGCGAGAAGACGCTCGAAAAGCTGTACAGCGATGAGGCGAAGATCTCCAAATCCCTTGAGGCCAAGATCCGGGCGGAGGAAAAAGCCGAAAAAGAGAGGGAAAAGAAGGAGAAAGAAAAAGGGAAGTCCTCGTCAAGCGCGACCGCCGCGCCGAAAAAGGAAACGCGGATCGAAAAGTTCATCAAGGCGGCAAAGTCCAAGATCGGATGCGAATACATCCTCGGCGACAGCGGCCCGAACACGTTTGACTGCTCCGGTTTTGTCACGTATTGTCTCCGCCAGGCGGGCGTTTCCACACTCCGGCTCAATGCCGCGGGATTCTCCAAAAAGAGCGGCTGGAAGACGGTTTCGAGCATCGGCGATCTCCAAAAAGGCGATATCCTGTTCTTTAGGAGCGATTCGTCCGACCGCGTCAGTCATTGCGGCATCTATATCGGCAGCGGCACGATGATTGACGCCTCAAGCTCAAACGGCAAGGTCGTCAAGCGATCCGTGTCCCAGTATTGGAAACGTAATTTCGTTAACGCAAAGAGACCAATGCGATTATTCACGCAATATTTACAAAAAACCGATGGGAAAGCCGTCGGTTTTTTTGCACAATCCAAATCAATATGCTATAATACAATCAATTTCAGGAATGGGGAAACGGTATGGATACGCAAACGATCATGCAGCAAATCGAATTGGTTCTGAAACGGGACGCGCAGGTCTCGCTCGAAGATGCGACGGTGCAGCAGCTGCACGCGGCGCTTGCTTCGGTCGTGATGGGCGCGATCGCGGAGCCGTGGTACGAGAGCCGGCATGCGCACGAACGCACAAGGAGCACCTATTATTTTTCCGCCGAATACCTGGTCGGTCGGATGGTATACAACAACCTGTTTGCGCTCGGAATTCTGGACGAGGTGAAACAGGCGTTTTCGGAGCGCGGACTGGATCTCGCGGCATTTGAGGACATAGAGGACGCGGCGCTCGGAAACGGCGGATTGGGGCGGCTTGCGGCATGTTTTTTGGACTCCGCCGCGACGATGAACCTGCCGCTTGACGGATACGGCATCCGTTACAAGTACGGTCTGTTCAAGCAGACGTTCACCAACGGATTTCAGACCGAAAGCGCGGACGACTGGCAGCGGTTCGGCGATCCATGGAGCCGCCGCCGCGATACGCATGAAGTGCTGGTTTCCTTTTCGGACCAGACCGTTCGCGCCGTTCCGTACGACATGCCGATCATCGGGTATCATTCGGACAACATCGGCACGCTGCGGCTCTGGCAGAGCGAGGCGGTGCAGGATTTCGACTTTGAAAAGTTCAATAACCAGGAGTATGCCGTAGCCGTTCTCGAAAAGAACGCGGTCGAGGATATCACGCGCGTGCTCTATCCGAACGATACGACCACCGCAGGCAAGCGTCTGCGCTTAAAACAGCAGTATTTCCTTTCCTCGGCGTCGCTGCAGGACCTGCTGTTCCGGTTCAAGCGCGAAAACCGCCCGATCACGGAGTTCGCGGACCTCGTTTCGATCCAGCTGAACGACACGCACCCGACGGTCTCTATTCCGGAGCTGATGCGGCTTCTGATGCGCGAAGGTCTGTCGTTTGACGAGTCGTTCGACATTGCGCAGCGCACGTTTTCCTATACGAACCATACGGTCATGCAGGAGGCGCTTGAGAAATGGGACGTCAACCTGTTCCGCGACCTGCTTCCGGAAATTTTCGACATCATTTACCGCATCAATACCAAGCTGTGCGGCGAGATTATGGCAAAAGGACTGGACTGCGAGCCGTACGCGATCGTATCGAACAACATTATCCGCATGGCGAACCTTGCGGTTTACGCGTCAAGCTACGTCAACGGTGTGGCTGAGATCCATACGCAGATTCTGAAAGACGACGTTTTGAAGATCTGGTACCGCGTCTATCCGGAACGCTTCCAGAACAAGACGAACGGCATTACCCAGCGGCGCTGGCTGGGACTGTGCAATCCGGAACTGTCAGGCTACATCACCGAGCGGATCGGAAACGGATGGATTACCGATCTCGAACAGCTCCGGGGTCTGAAACCGTTCATGAGCGATGCGGACGTCGACGCGTTCATCGCCGTCAAGCGCGAGAAGAAGCGTCAGCTGCGTGCGATCATCCGGGCGCGCGAGGGCGTTGATCTCCCGGAATCGTTCTGCTTTGACGTGCAGGTCAAGCGCATGCACGAGTATAAGCGTCAGCTTCTGAACGCGTTTGCGATCATGGACATCTACTACGGCATCAAGGACGGACGGATCAAGGACTTCACGCCGACTGCGTTCGTGTTCGGCGCCAAGGCGGCGCCGGGATACCTGCGCGCCAAGGCGGTCATCAAGTATATCAACGAGATCGCCAAGCGCGTCAACAACGATCCGGACGTCAACGACCGTATGCGCGTCGTGTTCGTACACAACTACAACTGCTCCTACGCCGAGCATATTATTCCGGCGGCGGATATTTCGGAGCAGATCTCTCCGGCAGGCACCGAGGCGAGCGGCACCGGCAATATGAAGCTGATGCTCAACGGCGCGGTCACACTCGGCACGTTCGACGGCGCGAACGTCGAGATCGTGCAGGAGGCGGGCGAGGAGAACAACTATGTGTTCGGCTACAGCGTCGACGATCTCAATGCGCTTCGGCCGCACTACAACCCGAAGGCGATTTACGATTACGAACCGCGTGTGCGGCGCGTTGTCGACTCGCTGATCGACGGCACCTTCTCCGATGACAACAGCGGCGTATTCGCCGATCTGCACCGGTCGCTTTTGTTCGGGAACGGCTGGCAGAAACCGGACTACTACTTTGTCCTGCAGGAGCTTCTGCCGTACATCGATCGCAAGATGGATGCGCTGAACGATTATAAGGACATCCGTTCGTTTACACGCAAGTGCATCGCCAACACGGCGAGCGCGGGCAAGTTTTCGTCGGATCGCACGATCAAACAGTACGCGGAGGAGATCTGGCACATCAAGCCGCTTCCGCATCATGACGGGATCAAGCTTTGGTAACAGTTGCGGGCGGTTTGCCGAACGGCGGACTGCCCGTTTTCTGTTTCGAAAAGCGCCGATAAAAATGGAAAGATTTGTGATTCGTTGCAGTTTATACGCAAATCGGACACATTTGTACGGTATGATAAAAGCACGATAAGAAGCACGTCAGAATCCGGGGGAATACATGAACGATCCGAAATCCATTCTCAACGAACTCAAGAAAGCGGTTGTCGGCAAAGACAACGTGCTGATCATGGCGCTTTTGACGATTCTTGCGCGCGGGCACATTCTGCTCGAGGACATTCCGGGCGTCGGCAAAACCACAATGGCGCTCGCGTTTTCCAAAGCGCTCGGACTCGAATACCATCGCGTGCAGTTTACGCCGGACGTACTGCCGAGCGATATCGTCGGATTCTCGCTGTATGACAAAGCGAGCGGTGAAATGGTCTACAAGCCCGGCGCGATCCTGTGCAATCTGTTTTTGGCGGATGAACTGAACCGCGCGACGAGCCGCACGCAATCCGCTCTTCTGGAAGCGATGGAGGAGGGCAACGTGACTGTCGACGGCGTAACGCATGCGGTCCCCGACCCGTTCGTGGTCATTGCGACACAGAATCCGGTCGGTGCAAGCGGTACACAGCTGCTGCCCGATTCCCAGCTGGACCGGTTCATGGTCCGGCTTTCGCTCGGGTATCCGCGGCCGGCGGACGAGCTGGAGCTTTTGAATCGCAAGCAAAAGGGGAATCCTTTGGACGGTGTGCGCTGTATTGCGGACCGGAACGGACTTGCTGAAATCCGGCATGCGGTCGACAACACGTTTATTGACAAAAAGATCTTCGATTATGTCATTCGCCTGTCCAACGCCACCCGCTCGCACGATGCGATCCTGCAGGGCGCGAGCCCGCGCGCCTCGCTGGCGACCGTGGCGATGGCAAAAGCGGCGGCATGGGTGCAGGGCCGTGACTACGTCGTGCCCAACGACGTGAAGCTGATTTATCCCGCGACGATCACGCACCGTCTGATCCTGACGCCGGAAGCGAAGGCGGGCGGACAGACCGCGGAGCAGGTCGTAACCGATATTCTGGCGCACACTGCGCCGCCGGCGGTCCGCTGATGGCAGGACGGCGGGTGCTGTACGGCGCGCTGCTTTTCGGGGCGACGCTTCTGCATATCGCATACGGGCAGTACGTATCGTTTTACGTGCTGCTGTTTTTGCTGTGCCTCCCGGTTGTTTCTCTGCTTTTAAGCCTTCCCGCAATCCTCACGGCACGCGCCGACCTGATCGGAGGAGAGGATGTACGCCGCGGGCGGATCTGCCGCATCCGGCTGAATGTGAAAAGCCGGTTTTTCCTTCCCCCCGAAGCGTGGAAACTCTGCATTGAACAAAAGAATCTGTTTACGGACGTGCGCAGCGAACGGCAGAACCTGCGCCTCTATGGCGTACAGAAGGAAACACAGGTGTTTACGCCGGACACGTCCGCGCTCGGCACGATCCGCTACCGCATCCGGTCCGTGCGCGTGTGCGATTATCTCGGCATCTTTGCAATTCCGGTCAAACGCGGTTCCGCCGTGACGGTGACGGTCCTGCCGGATGCGAAAAAACCGGTTCCGGAGCCAGATCTGTTGGAATCGTCCAGCCGCGTCATGAAACCGAAACCGCAGGGATTCTCCGAAGAGCATGAACTGCGCCCGTATCGGGAGGGCGACGCCATCAATCTGATCCACTGGAAGCTCTCCTCGAAGTATGACGAACCGATCGTGCGCGAGCCGCAGGAGCTGATCCGAAAGAACGTCGTGATCACAGTCGATCTGCCGCGATCGTATCAGGCGTGTGAAAGCGTGCTGGAACAGCTGCAGTATGTTTCGGACCTGCTGCTCGACAGCAAAACGCCGTATCTTCTGCATCTCGGCTACCGCTCGCAGATGATTCGTTCGGGCGGCGAGTTTGATCGGCTTTTGAAAACCGTACTCTCCGAACCGCGTCGCGTCGAAGCGGCTCAGTCCGTGCGCGTCGGAAACGATACGCTGCTGTATCATATTGTACCGGGAAAGGAGGCGCAGCCGTGAAGCGGGCAAATCTCCTTTCGCAAATGGTATCGGACGCGCTTTTGATCGCGTGCGGCATGCTCGTCTGCGCGTGCACCGCGCCGAGCGCGTTCCAGATCCCGTTCGAAGTGCGTACACTGGTTCTGATCAGCTTGCTGAGCGGATTTCTGCTTTCCGCGTGGATGCATCTGCCGAAGCTGGGCGTACTCCCCGGTCTGCTGTTTCTCGGCGGAGGGATTGCGATCGGCATCCTTGATCGCAAAGCGATTGCGGAAGGCGCGCGCGTCATCTTTTATGCGGTTGCGGAAACGTTTTCATGGGATGTATCCTCCTTCGGGATTCCGGAACCGGTCAACGCGGTCGCGCATTCCGGCGCGGCGGTGACGTCGCTTTTACTGGCGGCAGCGGCGCTGTTCGGGATGCTGATCGCATTCTTACTGATCCGCAGCAAGCTTGTGTTGCTTCCGATGCTGATTCCGATCCCGCCGTTTCTGTGCGGTCTGATCTATACCAACCGGCAGCCGGCACTCTGGACGGCAATGCTTCTGACCGTCTACTGTGGCGGCGTTCTGCTGGGACAGGGACTTCGCAGGTCCGGTTCCAAGCGGAGCGGCGTGTTTTCTCTCTCGGCAGTCACGCTTTTGATCGCGCTCGGACTGCTGCTTCTTACGGCATTTCCGCAGCGCACATTCACGCCGATCTCCTATGAACGCCGCAGGGAAGTGCTCGGGAAACAGGTTGAGGCTACGGAGGATTTTTTCCTCTCCTGGTTCGGAAAGAAGAACCCGAGCGAGGTCGATCTGGGAAAGGAAGGCGCTCGTGAGGAGAACACGGAACGCGCATTTGAGATCTACGCAACGCGCGAAGGCACATACCTGCTGCGCGCGCATTCCTACGGAGCCTATCGGGACGGCACATGGCAAGCCGCGGAGGAGTACAACGGCGCATGGCGTTCCATGACAGCGCTCGGAGAACGAAAGGACGGCGAGCGTGTGTACATCTCCGTGCACGGCGCGGTCTCTTCGGAGCGGCTCGTTCCGTACGGATTTCTTGCCGATGCGGACCTGGACGTGAGAGAGTCGTTTGTCCGCGCGCAGGGGAAAACGTCATATATCTGGGCGTTTTACCCCGATTTCACACGCGATCCTGGTGAGATCGGCGTGGAAGAGCTTCGTTATGATTCATATACCGCAAGGCAGTACGTCATGTTTTACGGCAAGGAAAAGAGCGCGCTCCTGAAGATCCTTCGCGACAACGGAATCGAAAAGAGCGACGATGCGTACGAGACCGCGCAAAGGGTCGCTTCGTTCGTGCGCGCATCCGGAACCTACACGCTCACGCCGGGCAAGGTGCCGAATGGAGAGGACTTCGTGCAGTATTTTCTGACCGAAGGACGTCGGGGATACTGCGTCCATTTCGCGAGCGCGACGACGGCGCTCTTGCAGGCGCTGGAGATTCCTGCCCGATATACGGTCGGCTATCGCGTCGATATTGCCGAGAAGGAAACATGGACCGACGTTTTAGAGCGTTGTGAGCACGCGTGGACGGAGATCTACCTTACAGGCGTGGGTTGGATTCCGATTGAGAGCACCCCGGGCATGAGCACGGTCGAGGCGCGGCTGAACAACGCACCCCCATCCGCTGCTCCCGCCGGTCCGGCTGCCACACCCGTGCCGCAGTCCGTTTTCGAACCGATCGTACCGCCGTCGGAGGAAACGCCCGAGCCGGATGAGACTCCTGAGCCGGATGAGGCGCCTAAGCCGGATGAAACGCCGGCACCGAATGAAACGCCCGAGCCAAGCGATACGCCGGAACCGAACGCGCCCGGGAATCTGATCAAGCCGTCGACCGGCGAACCGAACGGAACGGGAAAGAAGAACGGCGCATGGTGGTGGCTGTTGCTTTTGCCGGGTATTCCCGCTGGATGGATTGCGTTGGGCGCACTGATCCGCAGGCGCAGAACGGAGCGATTCCGTCAACCGAACGCCCGTCAGGCGGTGATGGAACTGCTCCGCTACCGAAAGAAGCTCGAACGATTCGGCATACCGCCCGACCCGGACGCGGAGGAATGGGCGAATGAGGCGGCGTTCTCGAATCACGCGATGACGGAAGCGCGCAGGGAACTGTATAAGCGCATCCGTACCGTCCAGCGCACACTGTTTATGGACAAACCGGTCAAACGGTTTTTCTTCCGCTGGATCCTGTTTATCATCTGAACACAGTCTGATTTTGCGAGCCGTCCGCTATGTCGGGCGGCTCGCGGCATCAACCGAAAAAAGCAGGTGTCGCGCTTGACCGTATCAGGAAAAACGGGTATACTGTATTCGTGATATTTTACGAAAAACGGAGGATGGAACATGCCGGATCTGGCAATTATCGGAGGCGGTCCCGCAGGGCTGACCGCGGGATTGTACGCGGTACGCGGCGGCGCGGACGTCTGTGTATATGAAGAACTGTTTACGGGCGGTCAAATCGTAAAAACGCATCGGATCGAGAACTATCCGGGAATCGCGGACGGACCGGACGGCTATGCGCTTGCGGCAAGGTTTGAAGAGCACGCAACCTCGTTCGGACTGAAGATCGAGTACGGCGCGGTATCCGATCTCGTACTGAACGGAACAAAGAAATCCTTCCGCTTCAACGGTGAGACGGTCGAGGCAAAATCGATCATCCTTGCGACCGGCGCGTCGCCGAAAACGCTCGGGATCGAGGGCGAACAGCGTTTGACCGGACACGGCGTCTCCTATTGCGCGACCTGCGACGGCGCGTTCTATAGGAATCGCACCGCGACCGTGATCGGCGGCGGCGATACGGCGATCTCGGACGCGCTGTACCTTGCAAGCCTTTGCAAGACCGTTTACGTCGTGCACCGGAGAGACGAGCTTCGCGCAAGCGCGATCCTTGCGGACGCGGCGAAAGCGAAGGAGAACATCAAGTTCATCTGGAACAGCGTTCCGGAGGCGTTTTTGGGCGAGGACAAGCTTGCGGGGATCCGGTTGAGAAACCGTGTAACGGATGAGGTGTCCGAGCTTGAGACCGACGGCGTGTTTGTTGCGGTCGGGATCGTTCCGCGCACCGCGCTTGTCGGCGATCAGCTGACGCTCGCGCCGGACGGAAGTATTGAGACCGACGCGCACATGGAGACGAGCATAAAGGGCGTCTTTGCCGCAGGCGACGTGCGGCATACGCCGTTAAGACAGGTCGTTACCGCATGCGCAGACGGCGCGATCGCGGCGACCTACGCGTTGGAGGCCATTCGTGTTAAATAAAGAGAAACGCGCCGAAGCGCTGGCAATTCTAAAGGAGACCTATCCGGACGCAAAACCCGCGCTCCATTTTTCCTCACCGTTTGAGCTGCTGGTGGCAACCATGCTTTCCGCGCAGTGCACCGACAAGCAGGTGAATAAATGTACCGACGTGCTGTTCCCGCTGTACAACACGGCGGAAGCGTTTGCTGCGCTGGATTTCGACACGCTGGAGCCGTACATCAAAAGCTGCGGGTTCTATCGCATGAAGGGTCTGCACATCCTCGAAACGAGCCGCATCCTGATGAGACGGTACGGCGGTGAAGTGCCCAAAACCCGTGAGGAGCTGACCGCGCTTCCCGGCGTCGGCAGAAAGACGGCGAACGTCGTGCTGTCAAACGCGTTCGGCGTGCCGGCGATCGCCGTGGATACGCACGTGTTCCGGGTCTCGAACCGGATTGGACTGACGGAGGCGAAGGACGTCGAGCATACCGAGCAGCAGCTGATGCAGAACATCCCCGAACAGGACTGGGGCGCGGCGCATCACTGGCTGATCTATCACGGACGTCAGGTCTGCGCGGCGCAGCGTCCGAAGTGTGAAATTTGTCCGTTAAAGGAGATTTGCGCGTATGCAATTCATCGATAAGGCAAGAATCTATATCAAGGCGGGAAACGGCGGCGACGGGTGCGCGTCGTTCCACCGCGAAAAATATGTGATGAAGGGCGGTCCTTCCGGCGGCGACGGCGGCAGAGGCGGCAGCGTCATCTTTGTTGCCGATCCGCAGCAATCGACGCTTTTGGACTTCAAGCATCACCGGCATTTCCGTGCGCAGGACGGACAGCCGGGTAAATCCGAACTGCAGGCCGGCGCAAACGGCGAGGACCTTCTGATCAAGGTCCCCGTCGGTACAATTGTACGCGATCTCGAGACCGACAGCATTGTCGCGGACCTTTCGAAAGCCGGAAAACAGCGCGTCGTGCTGCGCGGCGGTCGCGGCGGCAAGGGCAACGCGCGGTTTGCGACCGCGACCAAGCAGGCGCCGCGCTTTGCGCAAAACGGGATCAGGACTGAGGAACGCGAGGTCGAACTGGAACTGAAAACGATCGC
>CAJOKM010000063.1 GCA_905235205.1 uncultured Clostridia bacterium
GGCAATATGGTGCAGGGAAAATACGGCAGCATATCCTATAAGACGAAGCAGAACAAGCCGCGTCCGAAGGATCAGTGGTATGTGGTGAAGGGAACGCATGAGCCGATCATCGACCGCGAACTGTGGGACACCGTACAGCGGATGGTTCATTCCAAAGCCAAGCCGTTTGCCGGCGGCGAGATCGGCGTGTTTGCCAAGAAAGCGCGCTGCGCCTACTGCGGCTACACGCTGCGAACGCATAAAGCGCACGGGATGTATTATCTTGAATGCCCGAACCATAACGTTGCTCAGGACGCCTGCATCGGAACATTTGTTCCGGTCAAGAAGGTGGAGCAGGCGGTGTTGTCAGAGCTGAAACGGTTGTCGGACGCATATCTCGACAAGGACGCCATCACGCAAAAAGTCGAGTTTCAAAACGACATTCGTCAGAAAAAGAAGCAAGTCGCCGAGCAGCTCGACGCCTATCGGAAGCGGCTTTCGGAGTACAGCAAAGGGCTTCTGGATCTGTATATGGATAAGGTGAGAGGCTTTTTGACGGAACAGGATTTTACGGAAATGTCCAAGAGCTTTGCATCAGACCGCACCCGTGTGGAAAAACAGATCGCAGAAGCGGAGGTCGCGATCGAACAGCTCGATCAAAAGATGCAGAACGGGGATCAGCGAAAGGAACTGATCGACCGTTACACGAACTTTGATCATCTGAATCGCCCGATGGCGGAAGCGTTGATCGACTATGTACGGATCGGCAGAAGAGTACCCAAGACCTCGGAGCAATTGATCGAAATTCATTGGAATTTCTGAGAAACGCGCTAAATTCCGTTCAAATGTAGTGCATCATACGTTGCAGCCGAACAGAAAGCGCGCGCGACCTACGAGCACCTGATGAACATGACGAGTAACAGCCAGATCATCGAACCGCTGTACTTTTTGCGCGAACGCGAGATCGTGCACTTCCAGCGCTTCGGCGAATGTCTCGAAATCGTCCAGGCGATCAAAAACGGCCGCAGCGCGCCCTCCTGCCGCTGCGCAAGAAGACGGTACTGAACGAAGGACAAACGAACGCACGGAGCCAGAACTCCGTGCGTTTGTCGTTTGCGCGCGGTTCACCGCAACACGGAGGAGCCGTCTCTCCGTGTCCTCTCAGTAATAACAATCAAACCGAAACGCGATCTCGTTTTGCTCGCAAAATGAACGAAGCGTTCGGCATGCATCAAGTCCTCTGAACTGTTTTTGCAGTTCTTTCAACGGGTGTTTCTCATCCCCTGCCAGCAGTTGAAGCAGTTTTTCGGTATTCGCCTCATCAAAGAAATAGTAATACTCATATTCATCCGATCCGAACCAATGCAATGGTGCGTCACCGAGATCCTGTCCTTCGACCGTCAGCTTCCCGTCCGCTATACACGCCCGGACGGTTACCCATAGCTTCTCCGTCCTGTATTCGCACAAAACGATCTCAAATCCGTTATGCCGTTCTGCAAGCGTCATGTCGTTCCCTCCTTTCTCCTGCACATTCAGGTTACCATGACGAACGCAGCAGTACAACGAAGCTGCGCTTTCTTTTTCCATTTTGAAGCATCGAAAAGGAAAGCACTGCTTTATAGGGGAGTCCGCTTTGCTTTCTTGTGATCCGTATGGAAATATGGTATACTGAAAGCGCAGAAAAAACCATGTTCGGAGGGCAGAATGCAGATTGGCGAACAGATCCGCCGCTTACGGAAAAAGCAGAATATGACTCAGAATGCTCTTGCGGAACAGCTTTTCGTGACGCCGCAGGCTGTCAGTCAGTGGGAGCGCGGCGTCACGCTTCCCGATACGGACAAGCTTTCAGAGGTCGCTTCCGCGCTTCATACAAGCGTCAACGTCCTGACAGGTACGGTCGCGACGACGCCCGACTGGATCATGCGCGACAGCCTGTTCTCCGCGGAGCACATGTACAGTCGCATAAAGGCGTTTGCCGAAGTCGAACGTCTCGAGGATACGCGAAGAGCCCTGCCCTTTATGAAAGAGGCGCACAGCGGACAAACGCGCAAACCGGCTTTTTATTCGGGCACGCCGATCCCCTATGTGACGCACCCGCTTCTGATGGCGTGTCACGCGCATGCGCTCGGAATCCGCGAGGACGCGATTCTTGCCGCGATCCTGCTGCATGACGTGTGCGAGGATTGCGGCGTCAAGCCGCAGGACATTCCATGTTCCGAACCGGTCAAAGAAGCGGTAAGGCTGTTGACGTTTACGGAAGACGGTTTTTCCGACAAAGATGTTATAAAAAAGCGGTATTATGACGCGATCGCGCAGAACCGCATCGCCTGCATGGTGAAGATTCTCGATCGATGCAACAACATTTCAACGATGGCAGGCGCATTCACGGATGAAAAGCTCGTTTCTTACATCAATGAAACGGAAACGTACGTGATGCCGCTTTGGGAGATCGCAAGAAAAACGCTTCCGGAATACGTTGACGCGATCTTTGTGCTCAAGTATCACATACGAAGCGTTTTGGAATCCTTGAAAGCATTGATTGTGATGGATAAGGTATAATGAACGAGAAAGAGTGCATTTCGCACGCAGTAATAAAGTATGAGTAACTGCTCTCAGAAATCAATAGTATAACTGATTGAAAAGGAGAATATCATGCTGCACCCGGGAATCAAAGGAAAGATCGAACTGACGGTAACCATGGACAAATGCGCAGGCGCCGTCGGAAGCGGGGAGCTCGACGTATTTGCGACGCCCGCCATGATCGCGCTGATCGAAGAGACGTGCTGGAAAAGCGTCGCGCCTTATCTTGAGCCCGGCGAAGGAACCGTCGGCACGTCGCTGAACGTTCGCCATGTTGCGGCGACGCCCGTCGGCCTGAAGGTCACTTGTGAAACCGAGCTGACGCTTGTGGATCGCAGGCGTCTGGTGTTCGACGTCAAGGTATTCGATCCCTTCGGCCCGGTCGGCGAAGGAACGCACGAACGCTTTGTCATCCGGTACGATACGTTCATGAAGAAGGTTGATGAAAAGCGAAATCAGGGCAACGCCTGATTCTCCGGCGTGTGACAGGGGGACGGTTAGCGAGGGATGAATTCGATATTTCGTCCACATGGTGTATATGTGTCCGCTCGCCGGAGCATGGGTGTTCTTGACACTTAATCGTCCTTTGATGCCAAATAGGACGGAGGATTTTTGCTCAGTTTTAAAGGTAATCCGAATAACAGTGGAAATACCCAGAAGATCGCAGCGACAATGATTGCAATATTCCATCGTTTGTCTCCCAGCGCTAGCAACTGAACACCGTTTTCATCAAAAACCTCACAACTGCTGGGTGTAACTTTTGCATGATATGTTTGCCCGTTGCCTACGAACTCTTTATTATAGAGTTTATAATTCGGATTTGAAGAAGATAAGGGATCCGTTTTAATGATGCTTTTCTCTAAATCATGAATGAAATCTTTTCGCAAATCCACATGTACGACGCCGATAGACGAACTGCAAATCAGCTCTGTGCCGTCTTCTATTGTAAATGAGTATCCTCGAGTGGTAAAAGAAAGCGTACCAATTTCGTCTTGATTTTCATAGACTTTTACTCCGCTTAGTGTCCCGATATAAACCCTTTCTTCCTGATCTACTGCAAACTGAATCCAGTAAAAAGACGGGTTTTGCCGCAGCGCAAGAACAACTAATAAAACACCGATGATTGAGCAACTCAAATAAATCGGTAACAAAACCTTATAATGCCTTCTATAAAAACGGACGAACTTTCTCACTGTCTGGTGTCCTCCTATTTCTATCCAAGTCCCTATTCGGCTCTCCATGTTGTATGTCAGGAGAACGGTTCTCCCGACAACTTCAAACTGTCGGGAGAACCGTCCGAGACTGCGGAAAAGCGTCCGCCGCACGCATCCGATGCTTACTTCGTCTTGCCGGTCAAAACGTTCGACCAGCCGCCGTAGTAGGTCGTTCCGTCGAAGATATGGTACGAGCGCACGCGCACGAAGTAGGTCGTTTTGGCTTTCAGACCGGTGACGACCGTCTGATACGTCTTCGCCTTGTCGATCGTGACGGTCTTGACGTTCTGGGTGAACTTCGCGTCGGTCGCGACCTGCACCTGGTAGCCTGTGAACAGGGCGCTGCCTTCCCACTTGACGCCGAGCTTTTTGCTGCCGGGCGTCACGCCGGTCAGCTTTCGCGTGGTGATGCGCACGGTGGTCTTCAGCGGGCCCACGATGCCGAGGTTATAGTTGTCCATCGGGTCGGAGAAGTACGCCTTGACGCCGTACTGGTAGCGCGTGCCCGCGTAGACCTTGGTATCCGTCCAGGTGGTCTTGGTGGTATTGTTCCAGCGTTCGAACGTCGTCCAGCCGCTGCTCTTCAGGTTCCAGGCGCGGCGGTAGATGACGTAGCCCTTGGCGCCGGAGACCGCTTTCCAGCTGATCTGAATCCCGTCGTTCGTGTTCGCGACGGTGGTGGACGCCGTCGGCGGCAGGTAGATCTTGAACCAGAGGCTTGCGAACCCGCTGCCGTCCTTCATCGTCACGTCGGCGTACGCCGTGCCGGGCGCGGCGTTGTTCCGGTATGTGACCGTATATTTGGACGCGGCGACTGTTTTGCCGTTCTGATCCTTGACGATCACGCGCGGTTTTTGCGCCGTGCCGTTGAAGACGACGTACGGCGTCGCGCCGTTGAACTTCACGTCCGCCTTGTTGAACTCGACCGTACCCTTCAAAGCGGTGATCTTCTGCCACTTCGCCGTCAGGGTGATGTTCGAGAGGATCGGCGCGGTGAAATCATATGCCTTTCCGCTGCGATACCAGCCCAGGAAGCGATAACCGAGTTTGGTCGGGTTGACGGGCGGCATCGCCTGCGACATAACGCGAACCTGCTGACGATTGACCGGGCTGCCTCCGTCCGAATCGAACGTGACGGCGTAATATGCCTTCACATAGTGCCAGGTCGCCGCGAGAAGCGGCAGGTTGTCGCTCGCAGGGCCGGCGCCGACGGGAGAGATGTAGATGTTTCCGCGATCCTGCTCGGTGCCGGTGTAGTAAACGTCGGTCAGCGCGTCGCAGCCATAGAACGCGCCGGTATCGATCTCCGTTACCGTCTTCGGAAGCACGATCCACTCCAGACGGAAGCAGTCCTCGAACGCACGGAACAGGATCCGCGTGACCCCCTCCGGCAGGCTGACCGAGGTCAGGTTGACGCAGGACTCAAACGCGCGGACGTTGATGAATTTCACGCCGTCCGGAACCGTATAGGAGGTCCTGGGCTCTCCGCACAGGCAGGTGTGCAGGACCTCGTTTCTGTGGAACAGCGCGCCGTCCTTGACCGTGAACTCGTCGTTGTTCGGATCGACCTTCACCCCCTCGCCCGTCAGGCTCTGGCATGCCGCGAACGCGCCGCTGCCGATGTCCCACGTCTTTGCGGGGATCGTGATGCTTTCAAGCTTTTCGCATTCATAGAACGCGTGATCGCCGATGTATTCCACGTTCTTTCCGAGCTTGACGGTCTTGAGCTTTTCGCAGTAGATAAACGCTTCCGGCATGATCGACGTCACGCTGTCCGGCACCGTGACCGAGGTCAGTCCGTCGCAGCTGTAAAACGCGTCGTGCCCGATCCATTTCAGCGTGGACGGCAGCGCGATCGAAGAGAACCCGTTGCAATCCTGGAACGCGAAATCGCCGATCGACGTCATGCCGGACGGAAGCGCGACCGAGGTGATCTCGTCGCGGATGTCCCACCACGGCGAACCGTTTTCCGGAGATTTATGCCAGTCCATATACTCGTACATCGCGCCCGTGCCGGTGATCGTCAGCTTGCCGCTTTCGCGGTCGAACGACCAGTACAGATCGTCGCCGCACTTGTTGCTCGACCATTTTGCCCGCAGCGAGACGTCGTACAGCTCCGGATACTCGAACGAATAGAGCTCTCCCGTCGCACTGGTTTCCGGAACCCACCCGACGAATACGAACCCGTCCCTGGTCGGGTTTTCGGGTCTCGGAGCGACGTCGCCGGTGCGGAACGTGACCGGCGCGACCGGCGTGCCGCCGTTCGGATCGCACTGCACGGTGCGGGTCGCGGGCGTATCGCAGTGCCATTCGGCGTCGGTCAGCTCATCGTTTCCGCTTCCGCCGATCCACATGTCGTCTTTCTGCTCCTCCGTGCCGGTATAGTAGACGTCTCCCAGCTCGCCGCATCCCGAAAACGCGTAATACTCAATGCCCGTGACGCGCTTCGGGATCACGATCCAGTTCAGCTCCTCGCAGTAGGAGAACATCCTTTCGTCAATGCAGTTCAGCCCGTCTGGCAGGCGCATCGTGTCCAGCGCGCGGCAGCCGTAAAACGCCCAGGAGCCGATGTCTTCAACGGTGTTCGGGACGACGATGAGCTGCAGCTGCGCGCAATCCATAAACGCGCCGTCGTGAATGTATTCCACGCTGTCCGGAACCGTGTACCGTGTGCGCGGATCCGCGCAGAAAAAGCAGATGAACAGCGTTCCGTCCGTACTGATCAGCGCGCCGTCCGAAATCTCGTAATACTCGTTGGCCGGATCGATCTGCACGTTTTCGGAAAGCAGCTTCTCACAGTTGTCGAACAGCGCGGCGCCGAACGTGTTGACGGTCGCGGGGATTTTGACCGACTGCAGCTCGGAACAGTTCGCAAACGCCAGGGTGGCGACCGTCTTCATGCCGTCCGGAAGCACGACCGACTTGATGCCGTGACACTGGAAAAACGCGCACCGACCGATATAGGTCACGCCGGACGGAATCGTGATCCCCTTCAGCGCTTCGCATTCGCAGAACGCGTAATCGCCGATCGATCTGATCCCTGCGGGCAGCGCGGCGGACTGAATATATGCCCGATCGAAATACCACGGGACGTCCTCCGGTTCTTCATAGTTCCACATTTCGCCGCTTCCGGTGATCGTGAGTTTTTTCGCCGGTTTGTCGAGCGACCAGAACAGGTTGTCCCCGCAGGCGTTGACCGGATACCGCTCGATCGTGACCGGGATCGTTCCCGTTTGGGTAGAAGACCAGTATTCCACCCGCACCTTATAGGTCACGCCCGCAGTCAGGGGCGCGCGAAGACTGAAATTGTATCCTTCGCCGCCGTCGTCGTCGTCATCGAGGAACATGCCGTTCTCATCCTCCAGATACCCGCAGGTATCGTTGTCGCCGGTCGAATAGATCTTGTAGACCCCGTCCGCGTCCGGCGTAAACGGACGGTACACGTAATCTCCGCCGTTTTCGATGACGACGCTGTTCTGCCCGACGATGAGCGGCTCGTCCGAATAGACGGGTCCGCGCGTCGCGCCGCGCGTGTCCCGCGACTTCTCCGCCTTCTCCGGCGAATCCGGGAAAAACTCCGTTTTCGCGTCCCCGGCGGGTTCCTTCTCCTCCGCCTGCGCCGCGACGAACGTCAGCGCAAGAACCATTGCGGCGCACAGCAGCAGCGCCAGCATCTTCCATAAGCGTTTTTGCATTCTGAATACCCCCATATCCGTTCGGTCCGATGATTTCTATCGATACATGGATAGTATATCATTTTTAGGATGACGCGTCAACGAAAGAAATCACAGTTTTAGCAAAGGAAATATATCATTTCCGCTTCATGCAAAACCTTGAAATCATACGGGTTCGATGGTACAATGCCCTTGTATGCGGCGAATGCGATCCGCCGCGCCATCACACGCTGTTTTTCGGAGGCAGAACCATGAAAATTTCGCAGAAAGCGCTCGCCTGCAACCTTTCGCCGATGCGCAAGTTCCACCCCTACGCGGTGGAAGCTGTTCAAAAGGGCAAGACCATTTATCATCTCAACATCGGTCAGCCCGACATCGAAACCCCGCCCGCCTATTATGAAGCGATCCGCAATTTCAAAAACCCCGTTCTGGAGTACGCGGCGTCCCCCGGCATGCCCGAGCTGATCAAGGCGGTGCAGAAGTATTACGACAAGCTCGGCATCCATTACGAGGAAAACGAGATCCTCATCACCACCGGCGGCAGCGAAGCGCTGCAGATGCTGATGCTCAGTATCCTCGATCCCGGCAGCGAGGTCATCATTCCCGAACCGTTCTATCCGAACTACAACACGTTCGTCCGCTCGGCAGGCGGCGTGATCCGCCCGATCACCACCTCGCCCGAGGGCGGTTACCGCTATGCGTTCCGCGACAGGCTCGAAGCGGCGTACAACGAAAACACCCGCGCGATCATGTTCACCAACCCCGGCAACCCGACCGGCGTCGTGCTCACGCCCGAGGAGCTTCAAACGATCGCGGACTTCGCAAGCGCGCACGATCTGTTCGTCATCGGCGACGAGGTCTACCGCGAGTTCGTCTACGGCGGCGAACAGCTCGCGACCATCGGCCAGTTCCCCGAGCTTAAAGACAACGCGGTCATCATCGACTCCGTTTCAAAGCGCTTCTCCGCCTGCGGCGCGCGCATCGGCGCGATCATCACCCGCAACAAGGAACTGCAGCAGAACCTTCTGAAGTTCTGCCAGGCGCGTCTGTCCGTGGCGACGCTCGACCAGGTCGCGTCCGCCGCGCTCTACGACGTCGGCCCCGAATACTTCGAGGCCGTCCGCAAGGAGTACAAGCTCCGCCGCGACACCTGCTATCAGAAGCTTTTAGAGATCCCCGGCATCGTCGTCGAGGAACCGCAGGGCGCGTTCTACATGATGGCGGCGCTGCCCGTCGACAACGCGGACACGTTCCAGAAGTGGCTTTTGACCGACTTCGACGATCACGGCGACACGGTCATGTTCGCCCCCGGCGAGGGCTTCTACGCCACCCCCGGCAAGGGCAGAAACGAGATCCGCATCGCGTACGTTCTGAAGCAGGACAAGCTCGAGCGCGCGATGGATCTTCTGGCGCTCGGCATCAAAGAATATAACAGAACCCACAA